>NZ_JAEVHN010000354.1:0-6357 GCF_016803375.1 Micromonospora sp. 4G55 | reverse complement strand
GCGCGGCGCGCCGGACGCCCCGGCGCCGCCGGACGGGCCGGGGTCTCCGATCGCCCGACGCCCAGGGCCGGCGCCTGCTGCTCGGGCCGCTCGATGACCGGGGTGCCCCGACCGGCCTCGCCGTCGACGGTGGGGGCGGAGTATTGCAGGCCCTGCTGCTGCGGCGCGCGGTTGAGACCCTTGGCCCGGATCTCGACCGGCTTCTCCAGCAGCTGGACCTCCTCGGCCTCCGGCTCCGGCTCCTGGACCTGAACCTCCAGGTTGTAGAGGAAGCCGACCGTCTCCTCCTTGATGCCGTCCATCATGGTGGCGAACATGTCGAAGCCCTCGCGCTGGTACTCGATGACCGGGTCGCGCTGGGCGTACGCCCGGAGGCTGATGCCCTCCTGGAGGTAGTCCATCTCGTAGAGGTGCTCGCGCCACTTGCGGTCGATGACCTGGAGCAGCACCATCCGCTCGAGCTGGCGTACCGCCTCCTCGCCGAGCTGCTCCTCACGCCGGTCGTACGCGGTGTGCGCGTCCTCCTTGAGGCGGGCCAGCAGGAAGTCGGCGTCGATGCTCGCGCGGGCGCCGCCGGCCTCCTCCTCCATCTCCTCGATGGAGATGCCCACCGGGTAGAGCTGCTTGAGGCTGGACCAGAGCTGCTCCAGGTCCCAGTCCTCGGCGTAGCCGTCGCTCGTGGCACCGGTGACGTACGCGGTGACCACGTCGTCGATCATGTTGCGGACCTGGTCGGAGAGGTCCTCCCCGTTGAGCACCCGCAGCCGCTCGGCGTAGATCACCTGGCGCTGCTTGTTGAGCACCTCGTCGTACTTGAGAACGTTCTTGCGGATCTCGGCGTTCTGGCCCTCGATCTGCGCCTGGGCGCTCTTGATCTGGCGGGTGACCATCTTCGACTCGATCGGCACGTCCTCCGGGATGTTGAAGCGGTCCATCACCGCCTCGACCGCACCCGCGCGGAAGCGCTTCATCAGCTCGTCCTGCAGCGACAGGTAGAAGCGGGACTCGCCCGGGTCACCCTGCCGGCCGGCCCGACCCCGCAGCTGGTTGTCGATCCGGCGGGACTCGTGCCGCTCGGTGCCCAGCACGTAGAGGCCCCCGGCCTCGGCGACCTCCTCGGCCTCGGCCTCGCAGGCCTGCTTCCAGGCGGGGAGGACCTCCTCCATCGCCTTGGCGTACTCCTCGTCGTTCTCCAGCGGGTCGAGGCCGCGCTGACGCAGCTCGTTCGCGGCGAGGAACTCGGGGTTGCCACCGAGCAGGATGTCGGTGCCCCGGCCGGCCATGTTGGTCGCCACCGTGACGGCGCCCTTGCGGCCGGCCTGGGCGACGATCTCCGCCTCCTTGGCGTGGAACTTCGCGTTCAGCACCGCGTGCGGGATGCCGCGGCGGCGCAGCAGGTGGGAGAGGATCTCCGAGTTCTCCACCGAGACGGTGCCGACGAGCACCGGCTGCCCGGCCTGGTGCCGCTCGGCGATGTCCTCGATGACGGCGTTGAACTTGGCCTTCTCGGTCTTGTAGATGACGTCCGGGCGGTCCTCGCGGACCATCGGGCGGTGCGTCGGGATGGTCACGACGCCGACCTTGTAGACCTTGTTGAACTCGCCCGCCTCGGTCTGGGCGGTACCGGTCATGCCGGAGAGCTTCTCGTAGAGGCGGAAGTAGTTCTGGAGGGTGATGGTGGCCAGGGTCTGGTTCTCCTGCTTGATCTCCACCCCCTCCTTGGCCTCGATCGCCTGGTGCATGCCCTCGTTGTAGCGACGGCCGTGCAGGATGCGGCCGGTGAACTCGTCGACGATCAGGACCTCGCCGTCGCTGACGATGTAGTCCTTGTCGCGCTTGTAGAGCTCCTTGGCCTTGATCGCGTTGTTGAGGTAGCCGACCAGCGGGGTGTTCACCGACTCGTAGAGGTTGTCGATGCCGAGCCGGTCCTCGACCTTGGCGACACCGCGCTCGGTGACCGCGATGGTGCGCTTGGCGTAGTCGACCTCGTAGTCGCCCTCGCCGTCGGTGCCGGGCTGGAGCCGGGCCACCACGCCGGCGAACTCGGAGTACCAGCGGGCGGAGTGCTCGGCCGGGCCGGAGATGATCAGCGGCGTCCGGGCCTCGTCGATGAGGATCGAGTCGACCTCGTCGACCACGGCGAAGTTGTGGCCGCGCTGGACCAGCTCGTCGCGCGACCAGGCCATGTTGTCGCGCAGGTAGTCGAAGCCGAACTCATTGTTGGTGCCGTACGTGATGTCGCACTCGTACGCGGCGCGGTGCTCGGCGGCCGGCCGGTTGGGCAGGACCACGCCGACGGTGAGGCCGAGGAACTCGTGCACCCGGCCCATCCAGGCGGCGTCGCGCTGGGCCAGGTAGTCGTTGACCGTGATCACATGCACGCCCTTGCCGGACAGGGCGTTGAGGTAGACCGCCATGACCGAGGTCAGGGTCTTGCCCTCACCGGTCTTCATCTCGGCGATGTTGCCGAAGTGCAGCGCCGCGCCGCCCATCACCTGGACGTCGTACGGGCGCTGGCCGAGCACCCGGGCAGCCGCCTCGCGGACCGTGGCGAACGCCTCCGGCAGCAGGTCGTCGAGGGTCTCACCGTCGGCGAGCCGCTCCCTGTACTGCTCCGTCAGGCCGCGCAGCTCGTCGTCGGTGAGGTTGACGTAGTCGTCCTCGATCGAGTTGACGGCGGCGGCGATGGCCTTGAGCCGACGCACCATACGGCCCTCGCCGGCGCGGAGGACCTTTTCCAGAATCGACACGGATCAACGCTCCCCTAGACAGTCTCGAACCATCGTAGGCGCTCCATCGGCGCGATGGTCACTGGTGGCGGCGGTCCGGCCCGGCGAACCCGACATATCGCGCAGGCAGTGCCGCCACCGGCGGTTATCCGGTTACGCCCACCGCGAACGATCCGGCACGATGACTCGGATGGAGCCTGTGGAGATCATCGAGGACGGCCTGCTGCTGCGCCCCTGGCAGGCCACCGACGCGGACGCCGTGCACCGCGCCTGCCAGGACCCGGACATCCAGCGCTGGACCACCGTACCGCGCCCGTACCTGCCGGAACACGCCCACGGGTTCGTCACCGGCATCGCCGCGACGGCCTGGGCCGAGGGCACCGGGGCGCCGTTCGCGGTCTGCGACGCCGGCACCGGCGAGCTGCTCGGCTCCTGCGGCCTCGTCTCGATCGACCGGGCCCTGGACTCCGCCGAGATCGGCTACTGGACCGCGCCCTGGGCGCGCGGGCGGGGCGTCACCGTGCGGGCCACCCGGGCGGTCGCCCGCTGGGCGTTCGACGCGCTGAAGCTGCGCCGGCTGGTCTGGCAGGCCGAGGTCGGCAACCACTACTCCCGGCTGGTCGCGCTGCGCGCCGGTTTCCGGGTCTCCGGCGAGCTGCGGCTGGCCCACCCGGCCGAGGGCGGCCGGACGGCCGGCTGGATCGGCTCGCTGCTGCCCGGTGAGGTGCCCGCGCCGGGCGAACCCGGGCCGGCCGGTCCGGGCACCCTCGACGCCCGCCGGGCCGCCGTCTTCGGTCGGCCGCAGCCCGTCCTCTTCGCCACGGCGGGCGACACCGAGCTGCGGCTGCGCCCGAAGGAGGTGCGCGACTTGGACGCGATCGTGACAACCTGCCAGGACCCCGACACGATCCGGTGGACCACTGTGCCGCATCCTTACCAGCGGAACGACGCCGAGGAGTTCCTCGACCACTGCCGGACCAACTGGGCGCGCGGCGCCAGCGCCTGCTTCGTGATCGCCGACGGGGACGACTCCTACGCCGGCAGCATCGACCTGCGCTTGAGCCCGGCCGACCCGCTCCTGGCCGATGTGGGCTTCATGACCGCCCCGCACGCCCGCGGCCGCGGCTGGATGCCGTCGGCACTCGCCGCGCTGACCGCCTGGGGCTTCACCACGCTGGGCCTGGCCCGGATCGAGTGGAAGGCGAACGTCGGCAACACCGCCTCGCGACGGGTCGCCGAGAAGGCCGGCTTCACCGTCGAGGGCACCGCCCGGGGCGGGTTGCAGCACCGCGGTGAACGGTGCGACGCCTGGGTGGGCGCGCTGCTCGCCGAGGACGTGACCTCGTGACCCCCGAGGTCGTCGAGGCGGACGAGGTCCGGCTGCGCCCGTTCCGGCTCGACGACGTCGCGGACACCGCCACCGCCTGCGCCGACCCGCTCACCCGACGGTTCATCTCCGGCATGCCCGACCCGTACACCGAGCAGAGCGCCCGGTGGTGGATCACCGAGGGCGCGCCGGCCGCCTGGGCCACCGGCGGCGCCGCGTACGCGATCGCCGACCCGGCCTCCGACCGGTTGCTCGGCGGGATCGGGCTGAGCCAGCCGGTCCCGGCCCGGGGCCAGGCGGAGATCGGCTACTGGGTGGCGCCGTGGGCCCGCGGCCGGGGCGTGGCCAGCGCCGCCACCCGCGCGCTGGCCGGGCACGCCTTCGCCGCCGGCACGACCCGCCTGGAGCTGCTCACCCACGAGGAGAACGCGGCGAGCATGCGGGTGGCGCTCGCCGCCGGCTTCCGCTACGAGGGGGTCCGTCGGGCCGCGAATCCGACGCGCGGCGGCGGGCGGCACGACCTGTGGGCCTGGGTACGCCTCGCCGACGACCCCGCCGGCCCGACGCCCCGGGCACTGCCGGACCTGCCCGACGGCCGGCTCACCGACGACGTGGTGACGCTGCGCCGGCTGACCCCGGCGGACACCGACGCGCTGTACCGGCTGCACACGCTGCCCGAGGTGGTGGCGAGCCGGGTACGGCAGGTCCCGCCGACCCGGGCGGCGATCGCGCGGCGTTGCGCCGTCGCGGAGAGTGAATGGCTGGTCGGCAGCTCGGGCGACTTCGCGCTCTGCGACGGGCGCACCGGGGACCTGGCCGGCGGCTGCGCGATGATCTACGACGAGCCGGCCACCGGCCAGGCGATGCTCGGCTACAGCCTGCTGCCCGAGGCGCGCGGCCGGGGGCTGGCCACCCGGGCGGTGCGTCTGGTCGCCGACTGGGCCTTCGGGCCGGTCGGGCTGGCCCGGCTCTGGGCCGGTACCGCGCCGGAGAACCTCGGCTCCCAGCGGGTGCTGGAGCGGGCCGGGTTCCGCCGGGAGGGGCTGATGCGGGGTCGGCTCCCCGGCCGGGACGGAATCCGGGCGGACACCGTGCTCTACGCGCTGCTCGCCGACGACCCGCGGTGACCGCGCGCCGGCCACCGGAGCCGGGATGGGCGAACCACCCGGCTCCGTGCCGGCTGCGAAGGGTGGACAGGGGTCAGATGTCGAGCGAGATGATGCCGTAGTCGTACGCGTGCCGCCGGTAGACGACGCTCGGCCGGCCGGTTTCCTTGTCGTGGAACAGGTAGAAGTCGTGCCCCACCAGTTCCATCTGGAACAGGGCGTCGTCCACGGTCATCGGCTCGGCGGGGTGCACCTTGGCCCGGGCGATGTGCCAGGGCTGGTCGTCGTACTCGTCGGCGGGCTCCTCGACCCGTTCGGCCACCGCGGTGGCCGTACCGCCGGACGGCGCGGCCAGCTCGGCCACCGGTAGGTCGGCGGTGGCGGCGGCGACGGAGAGCGGCGCGTGCCGGCCCCGGTGCACGCGGCGGCGGTCGGCCGCCCGGCGCAGTCGGGTGTCCAGCTTGGCGATGGCCGCGTCGAGCGCGCTGTAGAAGTCGTTCGTGCAGGCCTCCGCCCGGATCACCGGCCCTCGGGAGACACAGGTGATCTCCACGCGTTGGCAGGTGTCGGACTGGCGGGGATTGCGTTCGTGGAACAACTCCACGTCGACTCGGATGAGCTTGTGGTCGTAGCGTTCGATTTTCGCGAGTTTCTCAGCTACGTGCACCCGGTAATGGTCCGGCACTTCGACGTTTCGGCCCTTGACCACGATGTCCACGTGACCTCCCTTTTTCGGATGGTCGTCTGATCTTCGTTCCGGTCGACCGACCCTGGGAGCATCCCTGCGGCGTCGACCGGTCAGGTACGGCTACGCCTCCTTCCACCGCCGGGGGTGGGTTTGGAACCTCCTACCCCCGACACGAAAACGCTAACGCCTGTTCGGTCGACAGTCACCCCCAGTTGTCGAAGACGCTCGGGAATTTCACACCTCATACACCAAGGGGTGAAACGGAAACACGAAGCGTCACCAATGGCGTCGTTTTTGCGTTGCGGCGAGCACCGCCGCGACGTTTGGCGTTATTCCCAGGCCCCGCAATGTGCGGGCCACCGCGGCCAGGGTCGCCCCGGTGGTGAGGATGTCGTCGAGCACCACCACAGGCGCCGGCGATCAGCGTTGCTGCTGTTCACGGGCTCTTCTCAATACCCGGCAGCTGGTAGCGCGCTCGACCCTCTGCAGCTTTCGCGACGGATCTGC
>NZ_JAEVHN010000353.1:0-6357 GCF_016803375.1 Micromonospora sp. 4G55 | reverse complement strand
GCCGGCCTGGCCGGCGCGGCCGTCGCCGCGACCGGACTGCACCAGGGCCCACCCCCCCGATCCGACACCCCGGCCAGAGAGGGAAGAACCATGCTGACTCCGACCGCCGACCTCTACGACCGGTACGGCGACGTGCTCGGCTCGTGCGACACCCAGCTCCGTCAGTTCGGCGCCGCCCGCGCCTTCGCCGGGCCGGCCGTCACGGTGCGCTGCTTCGAGGACAACGCCCTGCTCAAGTCGATCGTCGCCGAGCCGGGGGAGGGCCGGGTGCTGGTGGTGGACGGCGGCGGGTCGGTGCACACCGCCCTGATGGGCGACCTGATCGCCGGCACGGCGGCGGCGAACGGCTGGGCGGGGGTGGTGATCAACGGCGCGGTCCGGGACGTCACCGCGCTGGCCGCCCTGCCGATCGGCATCAAGGCGCTCGGCGTCAACCCGCGCAAGAGCGCGAAGGCGGGAGTCGGCGAGCGGGACGTGCCGGTGTCGTTCGGCAACTGCGTCTTCATGCCGGGAGCCGAGGTGCACAGCGACGACGACGGGGTGGTCGTCCTGCCGGCCGACGCGCGGACGTAGCTTCGGCGGTCAGCCCTCGCTGGCCGGGTGCGGGGCGACCTGGCCCTGGCGCAGCCGCGCCCCGCACAGCTCGGCCAGCTTCGCGTACGCGGGCGCGCCGATCAGCGCGGTCAGCTCCGGGCCGTACGAGACGTACATCGGGTCGGTGCCGACGTGCGCGTCGGTGGACGAGGTGCACCACCAGTCCAGGTCGTGCCCGCCCGCGCCCCAGCCCCGCCGGTCGAACTCGGTCAGCGTGGAGACCAGCACCTTGGTGTTGTCGGGTCGCTTGGTCCAGTCCTGCTCGCGGCGGATCGGTAGCTGCCAGCAGACGTCCGGCTTGTATTCCAGCGGGTGCACCCCGTCGCGCAGCGCCTGACCGTGCAGGGCGCAGCCGCCACCGCCGTGGAAGTCGGCGTCGTTGAGGAACACGCACGGCGCGTCGACGTCCCGGGTGGCGGTGCGCCGCGCCGGGTTCTTGCCGTCGATCGTGTCGTCCGCGGTCCAGTTCTTGACGCCCCGACGGAAGTGCTGCCAGGTCTGCGGGGTGAGTCGCTTGACCGCCGCCCGGACCCGCTTCTCGTCGTCGCCGTCGGTGAAGAACGCGCCGTGCGAGCAGCAGCCGTCGGTGGCCCGGCCGGCGATGATGCCGTGGCAGCCCTTGCCGAAGATGCACGTCCAGCGGGACAACAGCCAGGTCAGGTCGGCGCGGACGAGGTGCCGCTCGTCGGCCGGGTCGACGAACTCGATCCACTCGCGGGGGAAGTCCAGCTCCACCTCACGGCTGCGCGGGTCGCCCGGGTCGTCCACCAGTACGTGCAGTTCCACCTGGCTCGTCACCCGGACCAGCGTACGCGGGGTGACCGGGGCCGGCCGGCGAGCCGCGGAAACGTGTTGGCCCTAGGGTCGACAGCATGCGACTGGGTGTCCTCGACGTCGGTTCCAACACGGTGCACCTGCTGGTGGTCGACGCCCACCACGGCGCGCACCCCTGGCCGGCGCACTCGGAGAAGGTGGTGCTCCGGCTGGCCGAGCAGATCGGCCCGGACGGGGCGTTGACCGAGGAGGGCGCCGACGGACTGGTCAAGGCGGTCGGCATGGCCCGTACCGCCGCAGCCGGGCTGGCCGCCGACGACCTGCTCGCCTTCGCCACCTCCGCGGTGCGCGACGCCACCAACGCCGCCGAGGTGCTGGCCCGGGTCCGCGACGAGACCGGCGTACGGCTGGAGGTGCTCTCCGGCGCCGACGAGGCGCGGATGACCTTCCTGGCGGTGCGGCGGTGGTTCGGCTGGTCGGCGGGGCGGCTGCTGGTGATGGACATCGGCGGCGGCTCGCTGGAGCTGGCGGCCGGCATCGACGAGGACCCGGACGTCGCGGTCTCCCTGCCGCTGGGGGCCGGGCGGTTGAGCCGGGAGCGGCTGCGGGTGGACCCGGCCGGGCAGGCGCCGCCGTCCGCCGAGGCCGTGGAGGAGCTGCGGGAGTACGTCGACGGGCTGCTCGACCCGGTGGTGGAGAAGCTCGCCGGGGTGGGCTGGGAGCGCCCCGTCGCCACCTCCAAGACCTTCCGGATGCTGGCCCGGCTGGCCGGCGCCGCGCCGTCCGCGGCCGGGCTCTGGGCCCGGCGCAGCCTCACCCGCACCGGCCTGCAGCAGGTGCTCGGCTTCATCCGGCACATCCCGCCGGCCCAGCTCGCCGAGCTGGAGGGGGTCAGCACGGGTCGGGCCCACCAGCTGCTCGGCGGTGCGGTGGTGGCCGAGGCGGTGATGCGTCGCCTGGACGTACCGGCGCTGGACATCTGCCCGTGGGCGCTGCGTGAGGGCGTCATCCTCCGCCGGTTGGATCAGCTAGAGCCGATGTGATCCGCGTCGGTCGTTCTGCGCCATTTGACGCCGCTCGTCCTGAAGCGTGGCGACCGGTCGGGCTACCCTGAGGGGTGTGACTTCCCGCGTCCCCGTGCTCCTGTCCAGTTCCTCGGTCTTCCCTGAGCGGACCGCGGCGGCGTTCCAGCTTGCCGCGGCGCTCGGCTACGACGGCGTCGAGGTGATGGTCTGGACCGACGCCGTGAGCCAGGACGCCGGCGCGCTGCGCGGCCTCTCGGAGCACTACGGCGTGCCGGTCCTGTCGGTGCACGCGCCGTGCCTGCTGGTGACCCAGCGGGTGTGGAGCCCAGACCCCTGGGAGCGGCTGCGCCGCTCGGCCGAGCTGGCCGCCACCCTGGGCGCGCCGGTCGTGGTGGTGCACCCGCCGTTCACCTGGCAGCGGGACTACGCCCGCAACTTCGCCGAGGGGCTCGACGCGATCGCCGGCGAGTACCCGGACCTGCGCTTCCCGGTGGAGAACATGTACCCGGTGCGGATGGCCGGCCGGCAGTTCGTGCCGTACGTGCCGGGCTGGGACCCGACCGAGGCCGGGTACGCCTCGTACACCCTCGACCTGTCGCACTGCGCCGCCTCGCACACCGACTCGCTGGCGATGGCCGACCGGATGGGCGACCGGCTGGCCCACGTGCACCTCGGCGACGGCACCGGCGAGGGGCGCGACGAGCACCTGGTGCCCGGGCGGGGCAGCCAGCCCTGCGCGGAGCTGCTGCGCTCACTGGCCGGCCGGGGCTTCACCGGCTCGGTGGCCGTCGAGGTCACCACCCGGGGCGCGAAGAGCCGCGCCGACCGCGAGGCCGACCTCCGCGAGGCCCTAGCCTTCGCCCGCGCCCACCTCACCGCCCCCTCTCCGGTAGACGCCTGACCCACTCCCGGGGCCGCCGCTTTCCCCCGTTGATCATGAAGTTGTCGCCCGCCGCCTCGGCGTGTCGGGCAACAACTTCATGATCGACAGGTCCGGGGCGGGGGCGGGCGGTGCGGACCGACGACGCGGGCCCCGACCCGGGAGGGGACGGGGCCCGCGCGGTCCGGGCCGGACCGCCGGTGCCTCAGAGCTGGGCCAGGTTGAACGCCCAGATGCCACGGCCGTGGGTGGCCACGTAGACCGAGTTGTCGGTCGCGTTGTACTCCACGTCCATGCCGACGGTCAGCGGCAGGCCGGTGCCGAGCCGCTGCCAGCCCGTGGCGCCCGGCGCACGGTAGAAGGTGGCCAGGTCGGTGGCGAGTACGAGACCGCCGTTGGACAGCTCCTTGACCGAGCTGGCCGGCACGTCCGGCAGGTTCGCTGAGACGTCCTTCCAGGTCGCGCCCGCGTCGGTCGTCTCGTAGACGTGGCCGACGCCGGCGCCCGGGCCCTCGGTGAACCGCCGGGAGAACCCGTTGATGGCGAGGAAGGCGTGCGAGGCGTTCGTCGGGTCGACCCCGACGCCCTGCACGAACCGGTTCGGGAAGTCACCCGGCAGGGTGATCTGGTGCCAGCTCGCCGGGTCGGTCACCTTGCCGACCGCGACGCCGCGGGTGAACCCGGAGTTGTTGCACGGCCCGCACCAGCCGACGTAGGCCGTGCCGCCGGAGACGGCGACCGAGGTGGCCGTGTGCCCGGCGCCCAGATCGAAGGCGTTCGTCCAGCCCTTGCCGTCCTGGATCGCGTAGCCCTTGGTGTTGATCCAGACGTGCCGGCCGCCGGCGACCCAGACGTTGGCGTCGTGGTCGTCCGCCGCGAACGGCGCGATGAACCGGGCCAGTTCGTCGCCCGGCGACGAGGTGTACGGCTGGATGTCCCGCGAGGTCGAGGTCTCCGCCGTACCCGGGCCCGGGTTGGCGTTGCAGTTCTCGGTGACCCGCATGGCCAGGTTGGTGTACTCCTGCACCTGGCGGCAGCCGTTCGCCGGGTCGGCGAAGCCGTCACCGCCGTCACCACCGAAGTTGGAGCCCATCACGGTGTCGCCGGCGCGCAGCACCGAGACGCCGTTGTCCTGGAGACCACCGGACACCACGGTGCCGGCCTTGGCCGGGTCCTTGCCGACCGAGACCGAGTAGTACTGCAGGGCGTCGATGCTGCCGTCGTTGAGGCTCTGCCAGTCGGTCGCGTGCCCGTCCCGGTCGGTCCTGCCGTTGATCGGCCGGCGGTAGATGCCGCCGTCGTTGCCGACGTAGACGAAGCCGTTGCCCACGGCGACCGAGTGCTGGTCGGAGTGGGTGGTCTTGTTGCACTTGTTCTGCGCGTCGTAGATGTTCCAGCAGGAGAAACCGAAGTTCCAGTACGGCCCGACGGTCTTCCAGTTGGCGCCGGCGTCGGTCGACTCGTAGACCTCCTCCAGACCCGCCCAGACGTGGTTCGGGTTGGCCGGGTCGACCGTCAGGAACTGGTTGTACCAGGCCTGGATGCCCGGGCCGTAGCCCTTGCCGATGACGGTCTGCTTGAGCGCGGAGCCGGAGTTGCCCAGCTTCGCCGAGTCGGCGATCTTGCTCCACGGCCCGGCGGGCGAGCCGTTGTTGGAGACGTAGATGCCGTCGAGGTAGCTGTTGACGTTGCCGGCCGGCTTGTTCAGCAGCTTCGGCGACTGGTTGATCGCGTAGAGCTTGCCGCCGTCGGCGGAGAAGGCGAACGTCACGTACCCGATGTCGTCGGTCGGGATGGAGCCGGTCGGGTTGACCTTGGCCCAGCCGCCGGCGGTGTAGTCGGCGGTCTCGTAGAAGCCGTTGTAGGTGTCGCCCGACCGCCAGGCCGAGGCCACCACCACGTGCTTCGGGTTACGCGGGTCGTCGGCCACGTCGTTGACGATGTTCTTGTACGCCGCGTCGGCCGCGCCCGCGTCCGCTCCGCCCGGCAGGTAGCTCGGGTTCGGCGCCCACTCGAACTTCCACGCCCCGGAGGCGCTGGTCATCGAGTGCGAGTAGAGACCCCGGTTGGTGGCGGCCCAGACCTTGCCGTCGAAGAAGCGCAGCTTGTTGATGACCGAGCTCTCCAGCTCGGTGCCGCCGACCCGGTCGCTCGCGGTGAACTGGCCGGTCTTCGGGTTGGCGAGCCGGTAGACGCCCGCACCGACGTACGAGGTGGCGCCGGTGTTCGCCTCGCCGGTGGCGTACCAGAGCGAGCCGTCGGTGGCGAGCACCACGTCGCCGCTGGACAGGGTGGGCAGCTGGTCAGTGATCGGCGTCCAGCTCCCGCCGCCGATCGAGGACCGCCACACGCCACCGTCCGCGCCGGCCGCGTAGACGTAGCCGCTGTTGTCGGCGGCGAGGCCGGTGATCCGGCCGGTCTGCAGACCCGCGCCCCCGGAGGAGTTGGAGGCGTAGTCGCGGTAGCGGGGGTCGTCACCGTCGTACTTGATCTTTGTTACCTCGCGCCAGCTGCCCTTGGTGACCGGCAGGCTGCCCAGCTGGCTGAACGCGTTGGAGTAGGCGCCCGGGGCAACGATGCCGGGCGCGGAGCGGGCCTGGGCGAACTGCTCGGCGATGACCCGGGCCTCGAAGGCCTCCTCGCCGGCCTCCTCCGAGTTCTCCCCGGCCGCCATCTCGGCGAACTCCCGGGGGTGCCAGGGCAGGTTGGCGCCCGGCTCCTCGGCCAGACCGAGGATTTCCTGTACCTCGTGGTTGGTGGCGGCGACGCCGCCCAGCGCGGCGGTCAGCAGCACCGCGCCCGCGATTGTCACCGGCTTGCGCCAGCGGAACTTCGACATGCGAATCCTCCAGGATTCAAGGGAATGCCGGGCAGGGTGGCCCGGAAGAAGGAGGACGTGGCGGCGGGGGTCGACCCGCGCACGTCGTGGTGGATCGGGGAACCGGCCCACGTCCCGCGGCGGCGCGGGGTACGCCACGCCAACCGGGCCGCGTCAGGCGGGACCGGAAGGTGGGCCACCGGGCGGCGGCGGGGGGAGGGTCAGGCGGTGCGCGCCGGGGGGCGCCCTGCTGCCGGCGGCGCCCC
>NZ_JAEVHN010000352.1:0-6365 GCF_016803375.1 Micromonospora sp. 4G55 | reverse complement strand
CGACCGCCTCCCCGACGGTCTCGGTGACCACCCCGGCCGCGCCCGCGCCGGACATCACCGCGCCGACCGCACCCGGCACCCCGACCGCCGCCGCGGTCACCGCCACCGGGCTGACCCTCGCCTGGGGGCCGGCCAGCGACAACGTCGGGGTCACCGGATATCGGGTGTACCGGGAGGCCGGCGCGACGGACGCGCTGGTCGGCTCGCCCACCGGCGCCACGCTCACCCTCACCGGGCTGACCGCCTCGACCGCGTACACCTTCTACGTGGTCGCGGTGGACGCGGCCGGCAACGTCTCCGCGGCGTCCGCGCCGGTCACCGTGACCACCGCGGACCCGCCCGCCGCCGGGGCCTGCACGGTCGGGTACGTCACCAGCGACTGGAGCACCGGCTTCACCGCGAACATCACCATCACCAACACCGGTACGAGCACCCTGACCGGCTGGACGCTCGGGTTCAGCTTCCCGTCCACCGGGCAGCAGGTCGGCCAGGGCTGGTCGGCGACGTACCGCCAGACCGGCACCGCGGTGACCGCGACCAACCTCTCCTACAACGGCACGCTCGCGCCGGGGGCGTCGACCAGCTTCGGCTTCAACGGCACCCACACCGGCAGCAACCCCAGGCCCACCACCTTCACCCTCAACGGCGCACCCTGCACCGTCTCCTAGCGATCTGCTCCCGCGATCGTGGACACGTACCGTCGCACCGACCGGTACGTGTCCACGATCTGGGGCACCCTGGGTGGATGTTGGCTGACCGTCGGGCACGGGGCGGCCGACCGGGAGCGGTTGGCGGAGCTCCTGGGCGGCGCGGGGATCGCGCTCGTGGTGGACGTGCGGCGGTATCCGGCAAGCCGGACCAACCCGGACGTGTGGCGCGAGGAGCTGGAACGCTGGCTCCCGGAGCGCGGGATCGACTACCGCTGGGAACCCCGGCTCGGCGGCCGCCGACACGTCCACGCCGGGGAACCGGAGCCGGACACCTGGTGGACCGTTGCGGCGTTCCGCGCGTACGCCGCGTACACCCGGACGCCAGAGTTCGACGCGGCGCTGGACGAGGTGCTCTCCGACGCCGCCGGCCGGACGACCGCGGTGATGTGCAGCGAGAGCGTCTGGTGGCGTTGCCACCGGCGGCTGATCGCCGATGTGGCGGTACTCGGCCACGGAACGCCGGTCGCGCACCTCATGCCCGACGGCCGGCTCACCCCGCACCGCCCCGCCGCCGGTGCCCGCCGTCTCTCCGACGGCCACCTGCGCTGGGACGGCTGACCCAGCCCGGCTGACGCAGTCGGCCAGTTCGTCGGCGAGCAGCTCCACCAGCCACCAGATCCTGGACCCGCACCGTTGCATCCGAACGCCACCTGTCCAGGATTCAGAGCCGGCGGCGGCTCCGGGTGAACCGCTCCGGCGGGCGGGAGGGGCTGGCTAGGCTCGACGGCGTGCGGGCCGCGGAACGCAGTGACACCGTGCTCTTCGTCGTCTACGACGGGGTACGGCTGCTCGACGTCACCGGGCCGCTGGAGGTCTTCACCGTCGCCAACGAGCACGGCGGAACGTACCGGCCGGTGATCGCCTCCCCCGACGGCCGGGACGTGGTGAGCAGCGCCGGACTCCGGCTCGGCGCCGACGTGGCGCTGCCGGAGGTGACCGGGCCGATCGGCACGCTGGTGGTGCCCGGCGCACCGGACTGGCAGGCCACGGCCGCCGACCGTCCGCTGCTCGACCAGGTCCGCCGGTTGGCGGCCGGCTCGTCGCGCACCGCGTCGGTCTGCGCGGGGGCGTTCACCCTGGCCGCCGCCGGGCTCCTCGACGGGCGCCGGGTGACCACCCACTGGGACCTGGCCGACCAGCTCGCCGCGCACTTCCCGGCGGTCACCGTCGACGCCGACCCGATCTTCATCGCCGACGGGCGGGTGATCACCTCGGCCGGCATCACCGCCGGCATCGACCTGACCCTCGCCCTGGTCGAGGCGGACCTCGGCCCGGAGACGGCACGCACGGTGGCTCGGCAGCTCGTCGTCTTCATGCAGCGCCCCGGCGGGCAGTCCCAGTTCAGCGTCCGGGCCGCCACCCCGAGCACCCGGAACGATCTGCTGCGGCGGGTGCTGGACACCATCGCCGCCGACCCGGCGCAGCCGTACGACCTGTCGGGGCTGGCGGCCCTGGCCGGGGTCAGCCCGCGTCACCTGGGCCGGTTGTTCCGCACCGAGTTGCGCACCACGCCGGCCGGGTACCTCGACCGGGTCCGGGTGGAGGCGGCCCAGGGGCTGCTGGAGCGCGGCGACGAGACCCTCGACGTGGTGGCCCGCCGGGTCGGCTTCGGCTCGCCGGAGACGATGCGCCGGACGTTCCTGCGGGAGCTGGGCATCACCCCCGGCGCCTACCGGTCCCGCTTCCGCACCACCGGCATCGACGAGGGCCGGTCACCGCCGGAGGATGCCGGCCGAGCCGCCCCCGACGCCGACGCGCCGGGGGCGGCCCCTGCTTGACCGGCCCGTCCCCGATGCCGACGCCCCGGGGACGGCTCGGCCTTCCGATCAGCGGCCGGCGGCCAGCGCCGGCTCGCCGATGCCGGCGCGGCAGCCGGGGCGGGGTCGCGCTGACGCAACGCGACCAGCCCGGCCGCGGCGAGCAGCCCCACCGACAGCCAGAGCCCGACCTCCACCCCGCCGGAGTCGGCGAGCAGGCCCGACAGCAGCGGGCCGACCGCCTGGCCCACCGAGAAGGCCACCGTCAGCAGGGCGATGCCGGCGGTCCAGCCGCTCGCGGGCAGGGCCCGGCGGGCGAGCACCGTGGCCGCCGTCGGACCGGCCATGAAGGAGCTGCCGAAGACCACGGCCGACACCATCGCCGCGGGCAGCCCGGCCGGCAGCAGCAGCACCGGCAGCACGCCGAGCAGCACCAGCAGGGAGACCAGCGCCGGTGCCCGGCCGCCCGCCAGCCGGCCGACCACCCGCCCCCCACACGGTGAGGGTGGCGACGGCCGAGGCGAGACCCAGCACCACGAAGAACGCGGCGACGCCAGGGGTGCCGAGGCCCCGGTCGCGCAGCAGCGCGATCACGAAGGTCAGGTAGCTCACATAGCCGGCGCCGAAGAGCACGTACCAGCCGAACGTCGGGGCGAGCCGGGCCAGGTCCGCGCGGGGCAGCCCGGCCCGGGTGACCCCGGTCACCGGCGCTACGCGCCGCACCGCGAACACCGCTGGGCCGACCGCCAGCACCGCGACGATGCCCAGCAGCAGCCAGCCGGACCGCCAGCCGGCGTCCCCGGCCATGGTCAGCGCCGCCGGCACCAGCAGGCCGGAGAGCGCCACGCCGATGCCCACCCCGGCCATGTAGATCCCGACCAGCAGCGCGCCCCGGCGCTGCCCGTCGCCGGTGGCGACCCGGGCGGCCAGCGCCGAGCCGAGGACGAAGGCGACCGCGGTGGCCAGACCGCCCACGAAGCGCAGCAGGTTCAACACCGAATAGTCGGCGGTGGTCGCGGTGAGCAGCAGGGCCAGCGCGCCCACCGCCAGGGTGCCGACGAAGGCGGCGCGGTCACCGAACCGGCGGGCCCAGAACACCGCCGTGCCGGCGCCGATGACGTAACCCGCGGCGTTCGCCGTGTTCAGGCCGCCCGCCTGGGCGTACGTCCAGTGCAGGTCGTCGCGCATCGCCGGCAGCAGCAGCGCGTACGCGAAGCGGGTGAAGCCGAGCGCGACGACCGGCCCGGCGGCCAGACCGAGCGCGGTGAGCGCTTCTCGCCAGCGCGGGGATCGGGACATGGTTCCTCCTTGGTCGGCGGGCTCGTCGGCCCGCTGATCAGGTGGAACCTGCTGGGGTGGGTGGGTGATGGCCGGCGTTGCGGACGGCCGACCCTCGGATCGGGACATGCCGGGTCTCGCCCCGGACGACCGGAAGGTGGCTCAGTCGGCCAGTTCGTCGGCGAGCAGCTCCATCAGCAGCGCGTCGTGCCAGGTGCCGTCCTCGCCGCGCTCGTAGCGGCGCATGATGCCGACCGGCCGGAAGCCGACCTTCGCGTAGGCCCGGATCGCGGCGGTGTTCGCCGCCGCCGGGTCGATGGTGAGCCGGTGGTGGCCGTGCGCGGCCACCAGGTGCCGGGCCAGGGTGCGGATGGCGTCCCCGCCCAGCCCCGAGCCGTGCACCGCCGGGTCCAGGTAGATGTCCAGCGCGGCGTGCCGGTAGTCCGGGTCCGGCTCGGCGTAGTACTGGACCAGGCCGACCACCCGTCCGTCGTGCTCGACGACGTACGCGATCAGGTCCTCGTCGGCCAGCTCGGCGCGGACCGCCGCGGCCAGGTCGTCGCCGCCGCGCCACCACCGGCGCACCTCGGCGGTGGCCCGGATCGCCGCGAGGGCGGGCACGTCCGCGTCCGTCACCGGTCGCAGGATCACGCTCCGCCCCCGCAGCATCGCCTCAGCCCCGGATCTCGCCGTGCTCGACGCAGTCCGCCCAGCCGACCGGCAGCACCTGCACCTTCATCCGTCGGCGGCAGCGCGCGCAGTAGCGCGGCGGCTCCAGCGCCCGGGCCGCCGCGCACGCCGCGTGCGGACCGGCCGTGGCGTCCTCGCCGCAGCGGTCGCACCAGGTCACCGCCGGCTCCACAACGTCGGTCACGGTCGGCCTCACAGCGTGGCGGAGAGCGCCTTGACGGGCATCTTCAGGTCGTCGAGCAGCTGCAGGTCGGCGGTCGCCGGCCGGCCCAGGGTGGTCAGGTAGTTGCCGACGATCACCGCGTTGATGCCGCCCAGCAGGCCGTCCCGGGTGCCCAGGTCACCGAGGGTGATCTCGCGGCCGCCCGCGTACCGGAGGATGGTGCGTGGCATGGCCAGCCGGAACGCGGCGATGGCCCGCAGCGCGTCCTTGCCCTCCACCACCGGCCGGTCACCCAGCGGGGTGCCGGGGCGGGGGTTGAGGAAGTTCAGCGGTACCTCGTGCGGGTCCAGCTCGGCGAGCTGCGCGGCGAACTCGGCCCGCTGCTCCACCGTCTCGCCCAGGCCGAGGATGCCGCCGCAGCAGACCTCCATGCCGGAGTCGCGGACCATCCGCAGCGTCTCCCAGCGCTCCTCCCAGGAGTGCGTGGTGACCACGTTCGGGAAGTAGGAGCGGCAGGTCTCCAGGTTGTGGTTGTAGCGGTGCACGCCCATGTCGACCAGCTCGTCGACCTGCTCCTGGCTGAGCATGCCGAGCGACGCGGCGACCTGGATGTCGACCTCCGCCTTGATGGCGGCGACACCCTCGCGCATCTGCTTCATCAGCCGGGCGTCCGGGCCGCGTACGGCGGCCACGATGCAGAACTCCGTCGCCCCGGTCGCCGCGGTCTGCTTCGCCGCCTCGACCAGCGAGGGGATGTCCAGCCAGACCGACCGGACCGGGGAGGTGAACAGGCCGGACTGCGAGCAGAAGTGGCAGTCCTCCGGGCAGCCGCCGGTCTTCAGCGACACGATGCCCTCGACCTCGACCTCCGGGCCGCACCAGCGCATCCGCACGTCGTGGGCGAGCTGGAGGGCGGCGGGCAGGTGCTCGTCGGGCAGGTTCAGCACGGCGAGGACTCCGGCCTCGTCGAGGCCGACGCCGTTCTCCAGCACCTGAGTACGGGCCTGGTCGAGGATCTCTGGCATGGCTCGTACCCTACAAGGCCGCCCCGAGGCGGAGAAACGGCCGAGGTCGTTCGCTCGCCGAGCGTGACCGGCACCCCGGTGCGGCGACCCCGCGCCACGCCGGTGCCGGCCGGGCGGGTGGTAATTTCGCCCGGCGGCGCGTTGCTCGCCGACGACCTCCTCCGCGCCGGATGCCGGGGGAGGCGAGCTGCGCGGCGGAGGGAGACGGTGACGGTGGCGGACTGGCTGGCGGCCCTGGAGCGCCGCGCCGAGCTGCGGGCCAAGGCGGGGCTCACCCGCACGCTGCGCCCGCGCGCCGCCCGACGACGCCGTGGTCGACCTCGCCGGCAACGACTACCTCGGCCTGGCCACCCACCCCGAGGTCACCGCCGCCGCCGCTCGGGCGCTGTCCGCGTACGGGCTGGGCGCCACCGGGTCGCGGCTGGTGCGCGGCTCCACCGACGCCCACCACGCGCTGGAGGACACCCTCGGCCGAGTGGCTCGGCGCCGACCGGGCCCTGGTCTTCTCGTCCGGGTACCTGGCGAACCTCGGCGCGGTCCGGGCCCTGGTGCAGCCCCGTACCCTGCTCGTCTCCGACGCCCACAACCACGCCTCGCTGATCGACGGCTGCCGGATCTCCCGGCGCCGAGACGGTGGTGACCCCGCACGCCGACGTCGACGCGGTGGCCGCCGCGCTCGCCGCCGCTCCCGGCCGCCCGGCCGTCGTGGTGACCGAGTCGGTCTTCTCCGTCGACGGCGACC
>NZ_JAEVHN010000351.1:0-6380 GCF_016803375.1 Micromonospora sp. 4G55 | reverse complement strand
CGCTCGCTGCGCCCGTCCCCGCCGGCCAGCCCGACCCAGTGGCGGAGGTCGTCTCCTCCTGAGGAGGCCGGGTTCACCGCCCGCGATGGCCTGGCGCGCCGGGCGGCGGCTATCGCGGTGTCCACTTACGTTCGTCGGATTGGTCGCTGCCGGAATTTGTCGTACCCGTTGGGTTGGGTGTGGTTGTGCCTCGTCGTCGGGATCCCAACGGGCCTCGGGTCGTGTATCGCACGGCTCGTGTAGCTCTGCGGGTGACGGCTGGGCAGCGGCGGCGGTGTTTCGGATTGCTGCGCTCGGCCGGTGACGTGTGGGCGTGTGTCCTGGAGGTCAACGCGTGGCGACGCCGTCGCCAGGATGCGCCGCTGGCTGGTTATCAGCAGTTGTGTCGGGAGTTGTCCGGGCCGGGGCCGGGCACGTTCGGCGAGTTGGACAGCACGGGTGCCCGGTCGGTGTTGCGGCGGTTCTCCGATGCGTGGTTCGCGGCGGCGAAAGCCCGCCAGGACGGTGACCTGTCGGTGCGGTTTCCGCGTCGTCGGCGGGCGTTGATGCCGGTGCGCTGGTATCACGGCACGTTCACCCTCGACGGCCGTCGGGTCCGCCTCCCCACGGCCAGGGGCACGTCGCCGTTGTGGGTCAGGCTGGCGCGGGAGGTGCCCTATCCGGTCGAGCAGGTCCGCTCGGTCACCCTGCTGTGCGAGGGCGGCCGGCTGTTCCTCGACGTGACCGCCGAGGTTCCGGTGGCAACCTATCCGGCGGGTCAGGGGCCGGACCCGGACCGGGTGGCGGGGGTGGATGTGGGGATCATTCACCCGTATGCGGTGGCCGGCCCCGCTGGTGAGGGGCTGTTGGTGTCGGGGCGSSCGACTGCTCGCCGAGGCGGGGGCGCGTCCCCCGGTGGCCGCGCCGACCGGCGTCGAGGTGGTCCGCCGCCGCGCCGGCGACCGGTCCTGGCTCTTTGCCATCAACCACACCGACGCCGAGGTTCGGCTCGACGTCACCGGAACCGAGCTGCTCGGTGGCGCACGCTGCGCCGGTGAGCTGCGCGTGCCGGCCGGCGAGGTGGCGGTGGTCCGGGAGGGACACGTCGGTCCGGTCCCGCTCGGCGAGCCGACGGCGACGGCCTGACCTGCGTACCGTTTCCCCGTCCGCCCGGTTAGGAGGCTCGATGCTCGCCCAGCAACGGCAGACCGCCATCCTGGAACTCATCCGGCAGCGCGGCGGCGTGCGGGTCAGCCACCTGGTGAGCCGGTTCGGGGTCTCCGACATGACCATCCGTCGGGACCTGGAGGTGCTCGCCGAGCGGGGGCTGATCGACAAGGTGCACGGCGGGGCGACCCTGGCCGGGCCCGGCTCGGCCGAGGAGCCCGGCTTCGCCGCCAAGTCGATCCGCCAGCAGGGGGAGAAGCGGGCCATCGCCGAGCACGCCGCCGGCATGGTGGAGCCCGGCATGGCGATCGCCCTCTCCGCCGGTACGACGACCGCCGCGCTGGCCACCATGCTCGCCGACGTACGCGGGCTGACCGTGGTGACCAACTCGATCCCGGTCGCCGACGCGCTCTACCAGAGCCCACGCGCCGACCAGACCGTGGTGCTCACCGGCGGAATCCGCACCCCGTCGGACGCGCTGACCGGCCCGGTCGCCGAGGCGGCGATCAGCTCTCTCAACGTCGATCTGCTCTTCCTCGGCGTGCACGGGATGAGCCCGCGGACCGGCTTCACCACGCCCAACCTGCTGGAGGCGGCGGTCAACCGGCGGCTGATCAGCGCCGCCCGGCGGCTGGTCGTGCTGGCCGACCACACCAAGTGGGAGACCATCGGCATCGCCACCATCGCCCCGCTGGAGGAGGCCGACGTGCTGATCACCGACGCGAAGCTGCCGCTGGAGGGGCGCCGGCAGATCGGCGAACAGGTCGGCGAGCTGGTCGTCGTCGAGGCCGACTGACCGGCCGAGGGCCCGTCGCGGTCCGCCCGTTGGCGCGGACGCGGACAATAGCGCGTCGATCGCGCCGCCCTTCACGGGTGACGGGAATCGGTCAGTAAGCCGGCACCATCGACGCCGCCTGATGCCGGTCAAGCCCGACACATCGACACCGATGGGCGCTTACCTGGCCTGCCGCAACTGAGCAGCATGTCAGCGTGCAGAAGCAATCAGAGCGCTGGCTGATCGTCGCCGCCATCCTCCTCGCCTCCCTGCTCACCACGGTCGCGTTGGTGTCGACCCTGGAGAACGCCAGCTTCCTGGCCGGCCTGGTCAGCGCCGTGATCACCACGGTCGCCCTGCTGGCCGTGTACCGGCGGGAACGCGCCGACCCCGAACCGGCGGCCGGCGGCGAGGTCCAGCCGGCCAGTTTCGCGCGTATCTTCACCGGGCGACAGTGGCTCGCGGTCGTGGCCGGGGTGGTGGCCTGCGGCGTGGTCGGCGCGGCCGTCTCGCTCTCCGGCGCGGGTGACTCCGGCGGCGGTGAGGACGCCACGAACAACGACTCGTTGACCCCGACCACCGCGTCCACCACCCCGTCGGTGGCCCTGACCGATCCCACGCCGACCGGCACGGCCGACCCGACGAACACCCCGGGGCCGACCGGCAGCCCAAGCACCCCCGTGGACGACGCACCGACGGTCGTCTATTTAGGTGCGCTCGAACCTGCAGAGGGCGACCGATTCCCGAAGGCGGCAATGCTGTCCGGCCAGCCATACACCAACAGCGCGGAGATAGCTTGCTGGTACCCGACGTCGGATCCGGTCGAGTGGAACGTCGCTGGCTACCAGAAGTTGACCGCGACGCTGGGTGTCGATGACAACGCCGAGCAACCGTCCGGCCGGACCGCCCAATTTTTCTTCCACGACCAAGCCGGCCGGACGTTGAGGGCCCCGGTTGAGGTCGCGGTCGGGCAGCCAAAGTCCGTGTCGATCGACCTGAAGGGCGTGGTCCGACTCAGAGTGAACTGTGCCGGCCGCGACACCAGGAGCAACCGGACCCAGCGGCTGTACGCGGTCATGGGAGACGCCCAGATCAGCAGGTAGAGATCCAGCATCGGCCATCAGCCCGTCGGGTGTCCCGGGCAGCGGTCGGCCTGACGCGGGCTTACCGCACAAGTTCAGGCTTGGCCACCGTGCTGGGTTGCCGAGCGCCGCGCTTCCCAGGCACTTCCCAGCCGTTCCGATTAGGGTGCCCTGGGTAAGAGTCCGCGCTCCACCTCGGAGCGCTTCGTGTGCTGCGGGAGTGTCGATGGTCTTCAAGAAGATGCTGAGCGCGTTCGGTGTGGGTGGGCCCAGCGTCGACACGGTCCTGGCCAATCCGAACACCCGGCCGGGCCTGACCCTCGACGGGCAGGTCAACCTCGTCGGCGGGGACGCCCCGGCGAACATCGAGCAGATCACCGTCGGCCTGGTCACCCGGGTGGAGATCGAGGGCGGCGACACCGAGTACGCCGGCATCATGGAGTTCCAGCGGATGGCGGTCAGTGGGCCGTTGCAGCTGGCGCCGAAGCAGCAGCTGTCGATCCCGTTCCAGCTGCCGGTGCCGTGGGAGGCCCCGATCACCGACGTGTACGGCCAGCGCCTGCGCGGGATGACGATGGGTCTGCGTACCGAGCTGGCGATCGCCCGGGCGGTCGACAAGAGCGACCTGGACCAGGTCAACATCCACCCGCTGCCGGTGCACGAGCGGATCCTGGAGGCCTTCCAGCGGCTGGGCTTCCGGTTCAAGCACGCCGACCTGGAGCGCGGTCACCTCCGCGGCACCCAGCAGACGCTGCCGTTCTACCAGGAGATCGAGTTCTTCGCCGCGCCGCAGTACGCCCAGGCGGTCACCGAGGTCGAGCTGACCTTCGTGACCAGCCCGCACGGCATCGAGGTGATCCTCGAGTGCGACAAGCGCGGTGGCTTCCTCAGCGCCGGCCACGACGCGTTCGGCCGGTACACCGTCTCGCACGCCGACGCGGACCGGGTGGACTGGGCGCAGGTCGTCGACGGCTGGCTGCGCGAGACCACCTCCCGCTACGGCAGCCTGCGCGCCGCCGGCTTCGGCGCCCCGCACGGGTACGGCCACCGGGGTCACGGCATGGGCGGCATGGTCGCCGGGGCGGCCCTCGGCGTCGCCGGTGGCCTGGTCGCCGGGGAGATGATCGAGGACGCCTTCGAGGGTGACTTCGGCGGCGGCGACTTCGGCGGCGACTTCGAGTGAGCCGACGCGACGATGGCCCCTGGGACTCGTCCCGGGGGCCATCGTTCTCACGGCGTTGATCTCGTGGGTCAGTGACGGGCCTTGCGCTCTTCACTGCTGCGGAAGTTGCTGCCGGCCTTGGCCAGGCCCCGGCTGCCCAGGTAACCGATGGTCAGCAGGGTGATGAAGAACCAGGCCTGCGGGGCGCGGAAGATGTCCACCCCGACCGAGTTCTTACCGACCAGGAACGACGCGGCCAGTATGCCGATCACGCCGGCGATGTAGACCCAGAACTCCGTCGTACGGAGCGACGGCTTGGTTTCCGTTCCGGGTGCCTGCATCACCTGCTCGCGGTGCCCGTCGTGCATCATCGGCATCGGACGGGTCGGAGCCTCGTTCATCGCCGCCCGGTTGGGCGCGTCCTGCATCGGCCGGTTGATGGGCCTGGTGGATGCAGCCTGCGTGCTCATCTGGTCCTCCTCAGGATTTGATGAGTACCTGCACTCCCTCGCCCCGCTACCGCGTTTCGGCCACGGCACGGTTCGCGTTCATGGCGCGGGCACCCTCCGTCTACCCGACGCCCCCGGGAGGTAACACCGGGTCACCAGCGGATTGTTGCCACCGGTGGCGCCCTGCCGGGAGAGCGCCACCGGCGTGGTACGTCAGCGCAGGCCGTTGCGCACGGCCACCCGGACGAGCAGCTCCGGCACGGACCTCCCGGGCGGTCACCTGGACGAACTGCTCGCGCGGCGCGGTCTCGGTGGGCGCGCCGGCCTCCACCTTGGTCTCCACGTTGAGCGTCACGTCGTCGGCCCGGTAGCGCTTGATCAGGTCGAAGACCTCCCGCAGCAGGGGCATCCGGGCGCCGGCCACGGCCAGCTGGCCGGGCTTGTCCGGCAGGGTCCGGGAGCCGCAGTCGAGGGTGCGCACCTGGGCCAGGGTGAGGGTGTTGACGTATCTGCCGACGTACGGGAACTCCGGGTCGCCGGGGCGCACCGGGGCGGTGTCCACGCACTTGGCCCCGCTGACCTTGCGGTCGTGAGTCACCACGGCCTGGCCGTCCTCGGTGATCTGCACGCCCAGTTCCAGCGTGTTCACGCCGAGCTGGAGGGCGTTGCCGAACGAGGCGAGGGTGTTCTCCACCCGCAGCCCGAGGCCGCCGCGGTGGGCCTGGAGGTCGAAGGTCCGCTCCGGTCCCGGTCGCGCCTGGGCGGGCGCGGCCAGACCGGACGTCACGGTCGCCACCACCAGGGCGGCGATGGCGGTACGGCGCATTCTGCGCAGGCTGTCTCTCCTACGGGGGCGGGCGGTTCCCGCCAACCCGCCGGTCAGCATGGACAGCGGGAACGGCCGGCAGGCGAGCGGCGGGCGGCCGGTCGGTGAACCGGCGTGGACCGGTTTGGTCGCGGCCTGGCCGGGCAGGCAGTGGATTACCGCCAGATCTGCGAGGTGATGGACGTGCGTGACAACGACACGATGCGGGAGTCCGCCCGGCTGGCCGAGGAACGCCTCACCGCCGGCGTCTACGGCGAGGGCGCCCTGGACGAGGTGACCGTGCCGCAGACGGACGTGCTGCGGGTGATCCAGGAGCAGGACCCGGACGATCCGGCCGACGCCCCGATCGACCCGAACGTGCTGCGCGACGGCGGCCCGACCCGGGGGCAGGGCGCGATCACCACCACCGGCGGCACCGCCGGGCCGGCCAGCGTGCGCCGGTTGGCCCGCCAGCCGGAGCGACACCGCGGCAAGGTCGCCCCGACCACCACCGGCGACGCCACCACGGGCGGCCTGAGTACGCCCGCCGGTGGCTCGACGAGCGACAAGTCCTCGACCGGCTCCCAGGTGGGCAACTTCACCAACGATCGCGCGAATCCGGGCTGACCCGGTCTCGCGACGATCGCGAACGCAAGCAGTGGCCTCACCCGCACGGGGTGAGGCCACTGCTGTCCACATCGTTCCTCGCCGGTGGAGCCGGGAGCAGGGGTCAGGAGGTGGGGCGGAGCACGCCCAGCCGCTGGGTGGCCCGGGTCAGCGCCACGTAGAGGTCGCTGCGCCCGCGCGGGGACTCGGCGACGATGGCGTCCGGGTCGACCACCAGGACGGAGTCGAACTCCAGGCCCTTGGCCTGACCCACGGTCAGCACCACCACCCGGCTCGCCAGCTCCGGCTGTTCGCCGACCGCGGCCTCCGGCAGCGCGGCCACCACCGCGGCGGC
>NZ_JAEVHN010000350.1:0-6393 GCF_016803375.1 Micromonospora sp. 4G55 | reverse complement strand
GGCGCTGCACCGGGCCGCGGACGCGCTGGCCGCGGCGGCGGACGAACTGGCCGGGGCGACGACGGCGGAGATGGGCAAGCCACTCGCCGACGCCCGGGGCGGTGTGGAGGCGGGCATCGGCACGCTGCGACAGTACGCCGAGTTGGGCCCGGTGCGGGGCGGGCGGACGCTGCACGGCGGCGCGCACGCCATCGACTTCATGGCGCCGGAGCCGCGCGGCGTGGTCGCCGCGATCACCCCGTGGAACGACCCGGTGGCGGTCTCCTGCGGGCTGCTCGGCGCGGCCCTGGTGACCGGCAACGTGGTGCTGTACAAGCCGAGCGAGCGGACCCCGGCCACCGGCTGGCTGCTGGCCCGGATCCTCGACGGCGCCCTGCCGGCCGGGGTGCTGTCCCTGCTGACCGGCGGTGCCGAGGTGGGCGCGGCGCTGGCCGCGCAGGAGGTGGACATGGTGGCCCACGTGGGCTCCACCGCCACCGGCCGGGCCATCGCGGCGGCCTGCGCCCGGACGGGTGCGAAGGCGCTGCTGGAGAACGGCGGCAGCGACCCGCTGATCGTCGACGCCGGGGTGGACCCGGTCTGGGCGGCCGGGCAGGCGGCGATCGGCTCGTTCGCCAACGCCGGCCAGATCTGCGTCGCCGTCGAGCGGATCTACGTGCACCGGGACGTGGCGGAGGACTTCGCCGACGCGCTGGTCGAGCGGGCGGCGGCACTGCGGATCGGCCCCGGCCGGGACCCCGCGACCGAGCTGGGCCCGCTGGTGGACCGGCGGCACCGCGACCACGTGCACGGCCAGGTGACCGCGGCGGTGGCCGAGGGGGCGACGCTGCGCACCGGGGGGGTGCTGCCGGAGGGGCCGGGGGCGTTCTACCCGGCGACGGTGGTCACCGGTTGCCGGCACGAGATGACGCTGGTCCGCGAGGAGACCTTCGGGCCGGTGGCCCCCGTGGTGGTGGTGGACTCGTTCAGCGAGGCGTTGCGGTGCGCCGCCGACTCTCCGTACGGGCTGGCCGGCACGGTGCTCACCGCCTCGATGAGCCACGCCCAGCGGGCCTGGCGGGAGCTGCCGGTGGGCACCGTCAAGGTGAACGCGGTGTTCGGCGGGGCGCCGGGCGGCGCCGCGCAGCCGCGCCGCGGCAGCGGCCAGGGCTTCGGGTACGGCCCGGAGCTGCTCGACGAGTTCAGCACGGTGAAGACGGTGCACCTGGAGGCCCCCGGCGGCGGCCACTGGTGAGCGGCAACGCGGGAGCCCGGGACCGTGTGGTCCCGGGCTCCCGTGCGTCGTGCCCCCGGCTCAGCGACCGCTGCGGGCCTTGGACTTCTCGCGGGCCTCCGCGGTCTGCCGGTTGTTCTCCTTCTCGATCGCCTTGACCAGTTCCGGCTTGGTCATCCGGGACCGGCCGGGTACGTCCAGCTTCTTGGCCACCTCCATCAGGTGGTCCTTCTTGGCGTTGGCGTCCACGCCGCCCGCCGTGGGAGCCCGTCGGGCCGGTCCGCCACCCTGCGCCTGGCGGTCGCTGGGTCCCTTGCGTCCCTTCGGCTCCCAGTGGTCGCCGACCTTCTCGAACTCGTGCTTGACCGCGGCGAACGCGGTGCGGTGCGCCCGCTCGCCCTCGCCGTACGTCTCCACCGCCGAGTCGTGCGTCTTCTCCCAGGTGCGCTGCGCCTTCTTCGGGGAGCGCCGCAGCGTGCTGGGCAGTACCTCGCGCCCGGGCATCTCGTCCTCCTCCGCGTCGATGTCTGCGTATGAACGGTTCCCCGGGCCCTGACCGGCAAACTCGCCCGCCGGGTTTGTCGATTTCCGGCACCGGGTACCGGCGGGGCCAGCGAGTGCCGGGTGCGCCGGCGGGGACGGGAGCGGGCGATGGCAGCGACGACGGAGCCGACCGCGGTCGCCGGTGGCCGGGACGGCCTGCGGGTCCCCCGCCGGGTACGCCAGCTGAGCTGGTCCACCTGGCGCGGGGTGCTGGTGCGCAGCGGGCGCAACTTCGTCAAGGACAACTGCGCGGACTGGGCGGCGGCGCTGACCTACTACGGCGTACTCGCGCTCTTCCCCTCCACCGTGGTGGTGGTCGCCCTCGTCGGCCTGGTCTCCGACGGCGAGCGCACCGTCGACACGGTGCTGGGGCTGGCCCGCGACATCGGCGCCGGCTCGGTGGTCGCCAACGACGGCTTCGTGTCGGTGGTGCGCACCGTGGTCGACCAGCAGAGCGGGGCGAAGGTGCTGCTCAGCTTCGGTCTGCTCGGCGCGCTCTGGTCGGCGTCCGGGTTCATCGGCGCGTTCACCCGGGCCTCAAACGCGATCTACGGGGTCGAGGAGGGGCGGCCGTTCTACCGGTTGCGCCCGCTGCAGATCGGCCTGGCGGCCGTGACGCTGATCCTGCTCGCCGTGGTGGCGCTCGGCCTGATCGTCAGCGGGCCGGTGACCGACGCGGTGGGCGATCTGCTGGGCGCCGGCGGGTTGGCCCGCACGGTGTGGAGCGTGGCCAAGTGGCCGGTGCTGGCGCTGGTGATGATGACGCTGCTGTCCCTGCTGTTCTGGATCGCCCCGAACGTCCGGCAGCCGAGGTTCCGCTGGCTGACCCCCGGCGGGGCGGTGGCCCTCCTCTCCTGGATCCTCGCCTCCGCCGGTTTCGGCCTGTACGTCGCGAACTTCGGCTCCTACGACGTCACGTACGGCAGCCTGGGCGCGGTCATCGCCTTCCTGGTCTGGCTCTACCTGTCCAACTGCGCGCTGATGTTCGGCGTGCAGATCAACGCCGAGCTGCAACGGGGTCGGGTGCTCCAGGCGGGGGCGGAGGATCCGGGCGAGCCGGTCCTGCCGCCGAAGGCCCCCGCCGATTCGTGACCGCGTGCCGGGTTCGGCGTTTCCCGGGGGCTGCCAGGGGTAGCACCACAGCATGGAACTGGAACGTGGCAGCAGCAAGCACGGACCGAGGCTCGACGAGCAGATGAGCCAGGAGGTCGCCGGCCTGGTCCAGGGCCCGGGCACCGGGGGCTCGCGCGCCGAGGAGTTCCGCGAGCCCGAGCCGGCCGGCGAGGACCAGCCGGGCGCCACCACGGCGCCGGCGGGTGAGCTGCGCAGCGGCGCCCCGAAGGGCATGAGCTCTCGGGACGTCGAGGACCGCAGCCGGCTCGGGCGGTTCATCACGATGACGGCCCTGCCGGGCGACCGCGAGAAGCTGATCGCCAACGCCCGCGAGAACCAGGCGCCCGCAGACCTCATCGAGGAGCTGGAGCGGCTGCCCGACGGTACGCGGTACCGCACCGTTTCCGAGGTGTGGGCCGCACTCGGTCACAAGAACGAGACGACCCGCTGGTGACCGGATCGGCCCACGATCCGGACGAACACCGGCGGCCAGAGGAGGAATGGTCATGAGCGGCGTTACCGAGCACGTGGACGTCTCCGTCCCGATCCGCACCGCGTACGACCAGTGGACCCAGTTCGAGGAGTTCCCCCAGTTCATGGAGGGGGTGCAGGAGGTCCGGCAGCTGACGGACACGATGACCCACTGGACCGTCGACATCGCCGGGGTCAAGCGTGAGTTCGACGCCGAGATCACCGAGCAGCTCCCCGACGAGCGGGTGGCCTGGAAGTCGACCGGCGGCACCCAGCAGGCCGGCGTGGTCACCTTCCACCGGCTCGCCGAGGGCAGGACGCGGGTCACCCTGCAGATGGACTTCGAGCCGCACGGCGTGGTGGAGAAGGCCGGCGACAAGCTGGGTGTGGTGGACCGGCGCGCCAAGGGCGACCTGGAGCGGTTCAAGCAGTTCATCGAGCGCCGCGGCCAGGAGACCGGCGCCTGGCGGGGCAAGGTGGACCGCCCGCAGCCGTGAGGCGCTCCCCCGGAACTCACGCATCCGATGGCCGCCGGTGGATCCGGCGGCCATCGCCGCGTCCGGGCCCGCCCGCCGGCCGTTTGCGATCATCCACCCCGGGTACGCCAAGGGGATGACGGAGAACGACGACAGGGTGTGGCGGGACGAGCAGAAGACCCCGCTGAGGGAACTGGACCGGGCGATCGCCCGCTCGACCATCGACGGGCAGGCCGACGACGTCACCGGCAACGACGCCGGCGAGGAGGCCGCCTTCGGGCACGGCCCCGAGGCGGTGGACCGGGGCGCCGGGCCGCAGGCCGAGCGGCGGGAGATGACCGACTCGGAGCGCGCGTACCGGCCGTCCACGACCGGCCGGACCGGCCCCGACACGCTCTGAGCCACGAGACCCCCCGGGCGGGACCGCCCGGGGGCGGACGTGTCCCCTCAGCCGGTGACGGCCACCGACCGGCGCCCGGCCAGGGCGTGCACGAGCAGCAGCAGCACCGCCAGCACGGTCAGCGCCGGCCCCAGCAACGCCACCGACGTGTGCCCGAACAGCACCCCGAGCCCGCCGGGGATCAGCGCCGCGCCGAGCCCGGCGCGGACCGCGTCGACCGGCGCGCCGTCGACAGTGAGCTGGTGCAGGGTACGCCCGGCGAGCAGGCCGGTCAGCAGCCAGTCGCCGAGGACGGGGTCGCTGCCGTGGTGCAGCAGCGGCGGGACGGGCACCTCCGGCGCCCGCGCGGCGACGAGCCGTAGGTAGCGCGCCTCGGCGGCGATCAGCCCCCGCTCGTAGCGCAGGAGCGGGACCTCGGGCGGCGGGCCGACCTTCAGCACCACGTCGCGTCCGTCGTCGAGGGTGGCCGACCAGACCGCGGCGAAACCGCCCCCGGCCAGCGGCGCGCAGTCGGTCACCGCGACGTCGGGGCCGAGGGAGGACGCGACGTACCGGCGCACCTGGTCGGGGTCGAGCAGGCGCTGGGTGGGGCTGCTCATCCGCCACTCCCGCCGTCGTCGGCGGCCCGGAGCGTGAGCACGCCCTGGGCGGATCGCGGTCGGTCGCGGAAACCGAGGGGACGGTCGGTGCGGCTCACCTGCGCACCGTATCGGGGCGGTCGCGGGTACGCCGCCCCGCACCGGCCGCGCCCGGCGGACGGCGGCGGCACCGCCGCCCATAGGCTGTTCACCGTGATGTGGCAGCGGTACGTCGCGATCGGCGACAGCACGACCGAAGGGCTCGACGACCCGGACGACGCCGGCGGCTACCGGGGCTGGGCGGACCGGTTCGCCGAGGCGGTGGCCCGGGAGCAGGGCGGCCTGGAGTACGCCAACCTGGCGATCCGGGGCCGGACCACCGCCCGCATCCTCGCCGAGCAGCTGCCGGTGGCCCTCGACCTGGCGCCGGACCTGTGCACGGTGGTGGCCGGCATGAACGACGTGCTGCGACCCTCGTTCGACGCGCGGCGGATCGCCGCGGACGTGGCGACGATGCAGCGGGCGCTGGTCGGCCAGGGCGCCACCGTGCTGACCTTCACGCTGCCCGATCCGGTGCCGGTGATGCCGCTGGCCCGCCCGCTGCGCGGCCGGGTGGTCATGCTCAACGCGGCGCTGCGGCGGGTCACCGCCGAGACCGGGGCCACCCTGCTGGACTTCGCCGCGCACCCGGTCGCCTCCGACCCCCGGCTGTGGAGCGAGGACCGACTGCACGCCAACAGCGCCGGCCACGAGCGGATCGCCGCGGCGCTCGCGTACACCGCCGGCCTGCCCGGGTACGACGACTCGTGGACCCGCCCCCTGGCGGTCGCGCCGCGGCGACGCGGGCACGAGGTGCTCCGCGCCGAGCTGGCCTGGACCCGGCGGCACCTGCTGCCGTGGCTGGCCCGGCACCTGCGCGGCCGCTCCTCGGGCGACGATCGGGTGGCGAAGCGCCCGGTGCCGCTGCCGGTCGAGCTGACCTGAGCGGACGGTCAGGGGCGGCCGGGGCCGGCCCGCGCCGGCATGATGGGCTGGTGGACCGTACCGAACGGGCAGCGCTGGCCGCCGAGACCGACCGCCTCGTCGCCGAGGGCCGGTACGGGCCGGTGTCGGCCGCCACCCTGCACCTGCCCGACGAGCCGCTGCCCGAGCCCGGCCCGGCGGGACCGTCCACGGTGGAGGTGACCGACGAGACGAGCCTCGCCGCCACCCGCCGGCTCGCCGGCACCGCCGACGGCCGGGTCGCCTGCCTCAACTTCGCCTCCGCGAAGAAACCCGGCGGCGGGTACGCCACCGGCGCGCACGCCCAGGAGGAAAGCCTGGCCCGGTCGTCGGCCCTGGCCGCCAGCCTGCGGACGGCGCCGGAGTTCTACGCGTACCACCGGGCCCGGCCGGATCCGGTCTACTCCGACCGGGTCGTCCACTCCCCCGACGTTCCGGTGTTCCGGGACGACTCGGGGCGGCTGATCGCGCCGTACCGGGTGACCTTTCTGACCGCGGCGGCGCCGAACGCCGGGGCGCTGCGCGCGCCGGTCGACCTGCCCGGGGTGCTGCGGCGCCGCGCCGGGCGGGTGCTCGGGGTGGCGCTGGCGCACGGAG
>NZ_JAEVHN010000349.1:0-6407 GCF_016803375.1 Micromonospora sp. 4G55 | reverse complement strand
GGCCGACGAGCCGGCGGCCGACGTGGTGCTCGCCGAGGCGACCGGCCAGCCGGCCGGCACCGAGCTGGCGGCCCGCCGGCTGGTCCGGGCCCGCCGCCGTGCTGCCGGCCGACGAGCCGGCGGCCGACGTGGTGCTCGCCGAGGCGACCGGCCAGCCGGCCGGCACCGAGCTGGCGGCCCGCCGGCTGGTCCGGGCCCGCCGCCGCCGGCAGCCGCTCGCGGTGCTGCTCCGGGCGGTCCGCAGCTTCGCCACCCGCAAGATCGGCATCGCGGTGATGGTGCTGCTCGGGGTGATCGCGGTGCTCGGCTGGCTCAACTCCCGCGCGGTGGACGTGAGCTGGACCGAGGCGCTCTACCTGACCCTGGTCACCACGCTCAGCGGCCAGGACCCGGACGTCAACAAGCCGGCGGCCGCGCAGATCATGCAGGTGGTGCTCAACCTCGCCGGGCTGGCGCTGATCCCGCTGATCACCGCCGTGGTGGTCGACGGCATCGTCAACGCCCGGCTCGCCCTGCACGCCGGCCGGATCCAGCCGGAGCGCACCGGCCACGTCGTGGTGGTGGGGCTGGGCAACATCGGCACCCGGGTGATGGCCCAACTGCGCGACTTCGGCGTCGAGGTGGTGGCGATCGACCGGACCGCCGAGGCGCGCGGCGCGGCGCTGGCCCGTCGGCTGGGCGTACCGCTGATCGTCGGGGACGCGGCCCGGGAGGAGACCCTGCGGTCCGCCTCGGTGGAGACCTGTCAGGCGCTGGTGGTCGTCTCCACCGACGACGGGGTCAACCTGCGCGCCGCGCTCAACGCCCGGGCGCTCAACGCCGAGCTGCGGGTGGTGCTGCGGCTCTTCGACGGCGACTTCGCCGAGCGGATCCAGCAGGCGTTCGGGATCGGCATCTCGCGCAGCGTGTCGTACCTTGCCGCGCCCGCGTTCGCGGCGGCGCTGCTGGACCGGGCGGTGATCGCCACCATCCCGGTCGACCGGCACGCGCTGCTGGTGGTGGAGGTGCCGGTGGTGGCCGGCGCGCCGCTGGACGGCCGGCCGCTGGCCGCCGTGGCCCGCCCCGGCGAGGTGCGCCTGCTCGCGCACACCCGGGCCGGGCAGCGGACGGACTGGTCCGCCGACCCGCGCATGGTGATCAACTCGGGGGACCGGCTGACCGTGGTCGCCCGGCGGGCCGGGCTGAGCGCGTTGCTACGCGAGACGACGCCGCCGCTGCCCGCGGGCCCGACCGGCACCCCCACCCCGCGCGAGCCGGAGGACTGACCCGGGTCAGCGGGCCCGGTGCCGGAGGGCGTACCCGGTGGCGCCGAGGGCGAGCACGCCGAAGCCGGCGAGCACGCTGGCCGGCGGGAGGTTGACCGCGAGCAGCAGGCAACCGACCAGCCCGGCCACGGCCAGCGCCCGTACCGGCAGCTTCCGGGCCGGGTCCCGGCCGAGCGTCAGCGCCGACGCGTTGGTGATCGCGTAGTAGACCAGCACGGTGCAGCTGGAGAAGCCGATTGCGCCGCGTACGTCGCCGAGCGCGACCACCAGGATCACCACGGCGGCCACCGCCAGCTCCGCCCGGTGCGGCACCCGGTGGACCGGGTGCACCGCGGCCAGCGCTCCGGGCAGGTCGTGGCGGCGGGCCATCGCCAGCAGGGTCCGGCCGACGCCGGCGAGCAGGGAGAGCAGCACCCCGGTCACCGCGACGGTCGCCCCGGCCCGGACCAGCCAGGCCAGGTCGGGCAGCCCGGCGGCGGTCACCACGTCGACCAGGGGCGCGGTGGAGCCGGCCAGCCGGTCGGCCCCGAGCACGCCGACCGCGACCACGGCGAGGACCAGGTAGATCGCCAGCACCACGCCGAGGGCCAGCGGCACCGCCCGGGGGATGGTCCGCTCCGGGTCGCGTACCTCCTCGCCGAGGGTGGCGATCCGGGCGTACCCGGCGAAGGCGAAGAAGAGCAGCCCGGCCGCGGTGAGCACGCCCCGGACCGAGCCGCCGGCTTCGGTGAGCCGGTCGAGCCGGACGTCGCCGGCCGTCACCCCGGCCACCGCGACCAGGGCCAGCACCGCCAGCACCACGACCACCAGGACCTTGGTCGCGGCGGCGGTCTTGCCGATGCCGCGCAGGTTCACCGCGGTCACCGCGACCACGGCGGCGACGGCGACCAGCCGGGCCTGCCCGGGCCAGAGGTACGCCCCGATGGTCAGCGCCATCGCCGCGCAGCTCGCCGTCTTGCCGACCACGAATCCCCAGCCGGCCAGGAAGCCGGCGAACGGGTTCAGCCGTTCCCGCCCGTAGACGTAGGTGCCACCGGACTCGGGGTAGCGCGCGGCCAGCCGGGCCGAGCTGGTCGCGTTGCAGAACGCGATGAAGCCGGCCAGCGCCAGCGCGACCAGCAGCCCGCCACCGCCGGCCGCGGCGGCGGCCGGGGCGAAGACCACGAAGATGCCCGCGCCGAGCATCGACCCCAGCCCGATCACCACCGCGTCGGGTACGCCCAGCCGGCGCCTCAGTCGCTTCACGGGAGCAGGCTAGGGGACCGAGGTGAACGGACGGTCCCAGGCGCGCAACCGGCCGGGAAGGGGCAGGCCGTCCCAGGGCATCCGGTGCAGCAGCCGGTCCAGCAGCAGCCCGAGCAGCAGCCCGGCCACCGAGTCGGTCAGCCAGTGCCAGCCCAGGTAGGTGGTGGTGGTCAGCACCACCAGCGGCGGCACCACCCGGACGACCGTGACCAGCCAGGTCGGCAGCCGGCGGCCGAAGCTGTGCAGCAGCGGCGCGATCAGCAGCGCCAGCACGCCGTACCAGACGATCGCGTTGGCGACGTGGCCCGACGGGTACGACTGCGCGTAGCTGACCGGCAGGTCGTGCTGGAACAGCGGCAGGGTCTGCTCGGGCGGCAGGAAGGGCTCCTTGGCGCTCGCGCTGGGGGCGGGGCGGGCGGTCCACACCTTCAGGGGCCCGATCGTCAGGTAGGTCAGCGCGAAGGCGGCCACCGGGGGCAGCACCGGGCGGACCGAACGCAGCCGGACCGCCAGCAGCACGCCCAGCCCGGCGGCGAGGAGCGTCAACGGGGTGCCCTGGCCGAGGAAGTTGAACACCCGGGCCACCCAGTACGCCGCCGCCGGCCGGTGCTCCCCGGCCCAGTCGGCCACCGCCCGGTCGACGCCGAAGAAGTGGTCGGTGGCGAGCGCCACGGTCAGCCCGACCAGCCCGGCGAGCAACAGACCGTCCCACCACCAGCCGGCGGGGCGTACCCGCGGTGGTCGGGACGCGCCGCGTACCGTCGTGGTCTCCCGCACGCGATCACGCTACCGGCCGCGGGCGGCGACCGGCCGGCGCGGGCCGTGGCGGCTGTGTGCCGAGCCACGAAGGGAAGCGTGGGGCGGGGCGCACCCTTCACACTTGTCCCCGTGCGGATCACCTCGGCCCTCGTCGACCCGGCGCTGCTCGACCTTCCCTGGTCGACCCCGCTGGAGCAGTGGCCTGCCCAGCACCTGGTGGCGCTGCCCCAGGGCATCTCCCGGCACATCGTCCGGTTCGTCCGGCTCGGCGACTACGTGTACGCGTTCAAGGAGACTCGCGAGCGGATCGCCGAACGGGAGTACGACCTGCTCCGGGCTCTGGAGCGGATCGACTTCCCGTCGGTGGAGGCGGTGGCGATCGTCGCCGACCGGCAGACCGAGGACGGCGAACCCCTCGAGTCGGTGCTGATCACCCGCCACCTGCAGTTCTCGCTGCCCTACCGGGCGCTCTTCTCGCACACCCTGCGCCCGGAGACATTGAGCCGGCTGCTCGACGCGCTCGCCGCCCTGATCGTCCGGATGCACCTGACCGGCTTCTTCTGGGGCGACTGCTCGCTGTCCAACACCCTGTTCCGCCGGGACGCCGGGGCGTTCGCCGCCTACCTGGTCGACGCCGAGACCGGTGCGCTGCACAGCTCCCTCTCCAACGGCCAGCGGGGCGAGGACCTGGAGATCGCCCGGGTCAACATCTTCGGCGAGGCGCTGGACCTCCAGGCCGCCGGGCTGCTGCACGAGTCCATCGACCCGGAGGTGGTCTGCGAGGAGGTCGTGCAGCGCTACGAGCGGCTCTGGCACGAGATCACCTACGAGCAGGCGGTCGAGCGGGAGGCCCGGCACGACATCGAGGGGCGGATCCGCCGCCTCAACGACCTGGGCTTCGACGTGGCCGAGGTGGCCCTTGCAAGCGCCGACAACGGCCGCTACCTGGTCCGCCCGAAGGTGGTGGACGCCGGCTACCACACCCGGCGACTGCTCCGGCTGACCGGCCTGGACGCGGAGGAGAACCAGGCCCGCCGGCTCCTCAACGACCTGGACGCCTACCGGGTGGAGAGCGACCTGACCGACGAGCAGCAGGCGGCCCACCGCTGGCTGACCGAGGTCTTCGAGCCGGTGGTCCGGGCGGTGCCGGCGCACCTACGCCGCAAGCTGGAGCCGCAGGAGCTCTTCGCGCAGATCATCGAGCACAAGTGGCTGCTCTCCGAGCAGGCCGGCCGGGACGTCGGCATGGGCCCGGCGGTGCAGTCGTACCTGGCCGACGTGCTGGTGCACCGCCCGGACGAGCAGGCGGTGCTGGGCGTCGAGGTGCCCACGTCCGACTGACCGCCGACCGCGCGTCGTGCCGTGCCTCGAACTCGGGCGGCGACAGCGGGTGTCCGACCGTGAGGTCGTCGATCTCGTTGCACCCCAGGGATGCGGGGCGGGCGCTACAGACCTGATGTCGCGAACGAATCGTGGCGATTCATCTACGACATCAGGTCTGTAGGGGCCGCAGGAAGGGTGGGGCCCCGGACGGCCGCTACCCGACGAGGGGCCCGGCGGGTCAGTCCAGCCAGGAGCCGCCGCGCATCACCCGGACCACGTTCAGCTCGTCGTCGAGCACGACGAGGTCGGCGCGGAGTCCGACCTGGAGTGCGCCGAGCCGGTCGCCGAGGCCGATCGCGCGGGCCGGCGTGGTGGCCACCATGCGGACGGCGTCGGCGATCGGGATGCCGGCGTCCACGGCGTGCCGCAGCGCGGCGTCCATGGTCAGGGTGCTGCCGGCGATCGCGCCGTCGCGGGCGAGCCGGGCCACCCCGTCGGCCACGGTGACCGCCTGACCGCCCAGCTCGTACTCGCCGTCGGGCATCCCGGCCGCGGCCATCGCGTCGGTGATCAGCGCGGCCCGCTCCGGGCCGGCGGTCGCGGTGGTGAAGGTGAGGATCCCGTCGTGCAGGTGCACGCCGTCGGCGACCAGCTCGCAGACCACGTTCGGGGCGTCCAGCAGGGCCACGATCGGGCCCGGCTCGCGGTGGTGCAGCGGCCGCATGCCGTTGAACAGGTGGGTGGCCACGCTCGCGCCGGCCGCGACGGCGGCCCGGGTCTCGTCGTACGTGGCGTCGGTGTGGCCCACCGCCGCGACCACGGCGTGCGAGGTGAGCAGCTTGATCGCGTCCAGCGCGCCGGCCCGCTCCGGGGCCAGCGTCACCATCCGCACCGCGCCCGCGCCCAGCTCGATCAGCTCCGCCAGCTCGTCGGTGGACGGGTCGCGCAGGTACTCCGGGTTCTGCGCGCCGCACCGGGTCGCCGACAGGTACGGCCCCTCGAAGTGGACGCCGGCCAGCACCCCCTCGCCGACCAGCGGGGCGAACGCGGCGGTGGCGTCCCGCATCAGCTCGAACGGGGAGCTGACCAGGCTGGCCAGCAGGGTGGTGGTGCCGTGCCGCAGGTGGAAGGCGGCCGCCGCGCGCGCGGCGTCGGCGTCGCCGGTGGTGAAGGTGTGCCCGCCGCCGCCGTGGGTGTGCATGTCCACGAACCCGGGCACGATCCAGTGCCCGTCGCGCTTCGCCGGGTACTCGGCGACCGCGGTGATCCGGTCGCCGTTGATCTCCACACACCCCTGCCGGATCACACCGGTCGGGGTCACCACCTTGCCGTTCACCCGCAGGGCCATCACTACTCCAGTCTGTCGAGGGCGAGCAGGGCGGCGCCGAGGCAGCCGGCCTCGTCGCCGAGGGCCGCCGCGACCAGGCGCGGCTCCCGGTGGAAGGTCATCCGTTCCCGCAGCGCCGCCCGCAGCGGGTCGAACAGCCGCGCGCCGGCCCGGGCCAGCCCGCCGCCGATCACCATGGCCTCCACGTCGTAGAGCGCCTGGGCGGTGGCGAGCCCGTCGGCGAGCGCCTCGACGGCCTCCCGCCAGACCTGCCCGGCCAGCTCCTCACCGGCCGCCGCCCGGTCGGCCACCTCGGCGGCGGTCAGCGGGGTGCCGGCCAGCTCGGTGTACCGGCGGCCGACGGCCGAGGCCGAGGCGACCGCCTCCAGGCAGCCGGGCCGCCCGCAGCCGCAGCGCGGGCCGTCGGGGCGTACCTGGATGTGGCCCAGCTCGCCGGCGGCGCCGTGCGCCCCCGGCGGCGGCCGAAC
>NZ_JAEVHN010000348.1:0-6441 GCF_016803375.1 Micromonospora sp. 4G55 | reverse complement strand
CCGGCGGGTACCCGCACCAGGCCGGGGCGGCGTACCTTGCCGGCGACCGCGACGACCAGCTCACCGGAGCCGGTCGCGGTCGCCTCGGGGGCGGCGGACACCTCGGGCGCGGCCACCGACGCCACCGGGCGGACCGGTTCGGCCTGCGGCCGGGATTGCCAGGCCCAGAAGCCGGCCCCGAGCACCACGACCACCGCGACGGCAGCCAGCGCCCGCACTCCGCGACGACCCGGATCGAAGGCGCCGGGGCCCGGCAGCCGGGACGCCGGGCCGCCGGACGGGTCACCCTCGTCGGATGCCGGCATCCCCTGGTCGACCTCCCCGACGGACACCCGAGGAGCGGATGCCACCGGATCGGCCCGTACCGGTGGAGCTGATCGGGACGGCGGCGCGGCCGAATCGGCGAACCGGCCGTACCGGGACGCGGGAACCGCCTCGGACACCGGACCGGACTGGTCGGAGTGCGTTGGCACGACTGACCGGAGGAGCGACCCTTCCGCCTCCGGTGCCGCCCCGACCAGGCGAAACAGTCGCCGCCGCACCGTGGCCTCCTCGTCCTCTGACACGACCCGAGGCTAGGGACGGAAGGTGGGCGGTCGCCGGTCGGCGGTCACCGTCTGTGGACAAGACAAGGCCCTGTGGACAACGCCCTGATCATGCACCTTGCTGCTATAGGAAGCGGCGGATCAGCGCCCGAATCCCTGCCCGACAGCAAGAGGCCCCGGCCACCCGTGACGGGTGACCGAGGCCGCTGCGGTGTCGAAGTCAGGCCAGGGGGCCGATCGCCTTCGCCAGGCCGACGAAGCGCTGCCAGGAGGCCGGCTGGAAGCTCAGCGTGCCGCCGTCGCGATCCTTCGTGTCCCGCACGAGGACGACGCCCGGGAGGTTGTCGGCGACCTCGACGCACGAGCCACCGTTGTTGCCGCTCTTCGTGCTCTTGCGCCATCGCGCGCCGGTCATGTCCATGATGCTGCCGCTTTCTTGATGAGGTCGAGGGACTGGGCCCGAGGTAGAGCCTCACCCACAATGCGCGCCCACCGTCGTTCGAGGGTAGCAATTTCCGGCCCCTGCTCGATGATCTGCGCACGGGCCTGGCCGTCCACGTGCGCCACCCGTAGCCCGTCCGGCAGGTCGGCCAGGATGATCGGTCCACCGAGCCCGGCGTACATGCCGACGTCCCTCGGCACGACGTGGATCTGCACGGAGGGCAGCGCGGCGCACTCGATCAGGTAGCCGAGCTGGTCGGCCATGAGCGCGGCGTCTCCGTAGGCCGAGCGGTACAACACCGCTTCGTCGATGACGGCGATGAGCAGGGGCGGGCGCTCACGTCGCAGAACGGCCTGCCGGCTGATGCGAGCGGCGACGAGTTGGTCCACCTCGTCGGCGGTCAGCGCCTCGCCGGCCAGCGTCGCTCGCGCGTAGGCCTGGGTCTGGAACAGGCCGGGCACCCACGCCAACTCGAACCACCGCAGCGCGACCCCCTCGCGTTCCCAGTCGACCCATGCACGCAACCAGGTTGGTTCCCGTCGTTTGAGTACGTCCGGCCAAAGGTCCGCCATCTCGCGGCCGAGAATCGCGGCGACCTGGGCTCGGTGGCGCGTCTGCGGGATCCGTCCCGGGTTTGCCCACTTGGCTGCCGTCTTCGGGTCCACGCCGATCTGAGCAGCGAGGCTGTCCGCCGTCTCGCCCGCCGCCGACATCGCTTCGATGACCGCGTGGTTCATCCACAGCCTCCCCGGAACGATCCGAACGTCTGAAAAGGATAGTGCAACGCAATGTATTCATCCCAACACGAGCGGCAAGGCTGGTCGAAACGGCCTGGTTGGTGGAGGCGAAGCCCGGCGACCGCGTACGTGGGGGTCGCCTCGGCGGGGAGGCGAGGCGGCCCCGCCCGACCTCGTCCGCGGGGAGCGATGTGCCGGAAGAGAAGAAGTCGGGGCGGCGGGCCCACCACCGCGTCCCGGAGTCGCGCTGGTCCGGCCGGTCGACGCCGGAGGCCCGATCGCGGCCCACGCCGACGTTCCGGACCGGCGACCTGCTGCACCTGACCCGCGCCGCGAGTGTGCAGTTCAGCCGACCGATCGTGGTGCGGGTGATCCGGGAGCTGACCGACCGGAACCCGTACCACGGCTGGTCGTGGATCGAGGGTTACGAGCTGGACGCGCGCGGAACGGCGGTGGCGAAGCGGGAGCTGTTCGTGCTGCTGGACGGCGTGCGCTGGCTGTCCCGAGCCCCAGCCGGGCGCGCCGCGCCGTCGGTTCGCGCTGCTCCGCGTGACCGCTGACGGCGGACGCTCAGGCGCGGCGCACGACGTCGGCCGGGGCCGGCCCGGCGAGGGTCAGCGGGCCTCCGGGTCCAGCCCCAACACCGCCCGTCCCCCGTCGACCGGCAGGGTCACCCCGTTCACGAAGGTCGCCGAGAGCAGGTACGCCACCGCCTCCGCCACCTCGTCCACCCGACCGGTCCGGCCGACCGGATGGAGCCGGGCCAGCTCCGCCTCGATCCACTCCGCCTCGGCGGGCTCCCGTTCGGCCAGGAACTCGGCATGCCGCTCGGTGTGGATCGAGCCGAGCGCGACGGCGTTGGTGCGCACTCCCCGGGGCCCGTACTCGACGGCCAGCGCCCGGGTCAGCCCCTCGACGGCCGCCTTGGCGGTGGCGTACGGCAGGCAGCCCGGCACCGGCCGAGTGGCCTGGTGCGACGAGACGTTGACGATCGCGCCACCGGTCCCGGCGGCGAGGAATCGGCGCACCGCCGTCGTCGCGCCGACCAGGGCCGGGCGCACGTTGAGTCCGATGAGGTCCCACACCTGCGCCGGCGGCGCGGAGTGCACCGAGGCGTCCCGGAACACCGCCGCGTTGTTGACCCAGCCGGCCAGCGGTGCGGCCCGCTCGGCCAGGTCGGCGGCGTGCCCGGCGACCTGCTCGTCCGCCGCGTCGCCGACCACCGGTACCAGCCGGTCGGCGGCGGGGTGCGCCGGCAGCCAGCTCAACGCGTCCCGGTCCCGCTCGACGACGACCACCGTGGCACCGGAATCGAGCAGCCGTTCCGTCACGGCCCGGCCGACACCCCGGCCGCCGCCGGTCACCACGTAGGACATGCCCCTCCCCCGTCCAGCAGAAGAGATCAGGGGCGGCGGTGCACGACCACGCTGGCCAGGCCCGGCCCGGCGTGGGCGGCGACCACCGCGCCGGCCTCGGAGACGTACGTGTCGTGCAGCCGCTCGCCGAGCCGCTCGGTGAGCGCTTCGAGGAGCTGTTCCGCCCGCTGCGGCGCGGCGAGGTGGTGCACCCCGAGGTCCACGTCGGCGTCGCCGGCCGCCTCGACGGCCAGGTCGACGAGGCGGGCCACGCCGCGGCTGGCGGTGCGTACCTTGTCGCGGACCACGATCGCGCCGTCCGGCATGTGCATGATCGGCTTGACCGAGAGGGCGGTGCCGAGCAGCGCCTCGGCCGCGTTGATCCGGCCGCCCCGGCGGAGGAACTCCAGCGTGTCGACGTAGAAGTAGATGGTGGTGCGGTCGACGGCGTCCAGCGCGGCCTGCCGTACCCCGGGAAGGTCGGCGCCGGCCGCGGCAGCCGTGGCGGCGGCGAGCACCGGGAAGCCCAGGCCCATGCCGGTGGAGCGGCTGTCGACCACCTCGACCCGGTCGCCCAGCTCGGCGGCGGCCAGCTGGGCCGCCTCGACGGTGCCGGAGAGTTCCGCCGACAGGTGCACCGACAGCACGGCGTCCGCGCCGGCGTCGAGCAGTTCCCGGTACGTCCGCGCGAACTGCTCGGGGGCCGGGCGGGAGGTGCTGACCGAGACCCGCCGGCCGCCGAGCACCCGGGTGGCGTCGGCGGGGAAGGTCTCGATCCCCTCCAGCCCCTCCGCGCCGTTGAGCACGACGGTCAGGGGCACCACGGTGAGCCGGTGCGCCCGCACCAGCTCGGGCGGGAGGTAGGCGGTGGAGTCGGTGACGACCGCGACGGGCATGCCCGGCACGCTAGCCGATCTCGCGGCCGCGTGCCCCGGCCGGACGGCTCAGACCGGCTCGCCGGGCGTCGGCCGGGTGATCAGCCCGACATTGTGGGCGCGCAGGTGCCAACCCGGGACCGTACGCCGCTTCACGCCGTCGTCGTAGCGCAGCTCGGTCCAGTGGCAGTTCTGCAGGGACCCCACGGTCCGCAGGACCGCGTGGTCCCAGCCGAGCAGGTAGCCACAGCCCTGCCGGGCCCCGCCCCCGTGGGTGGCGACCACGACGGTGCCACCGGGGACGAGATCGGCGGCGTCCTGGAAGGCGGCGCCGACCCGCTTGCCCAGGTCGTCGAGGGTCTCGATCTCCGCGCCCGGGTCCGGGTCGCCGGCCCGCCAGCGGGCGTACTCGTCCGGGAAGCGCTCGGCGACCTCGGTCAGGGCCAGCCCCTGCCAGCGGCCGAAGTACCGCTCGCGCAGCCGGGCGTCGGTGCGTACCGGAAGGCCCGTGACCGCAGCGAGGGCGGCGGCGGTGTCCGCGGCCCGGCTGAGGTCGGAGGCGACGATGGCGTCCGGACGCAGGGCCGCGAGCAGCGGCGCGGCAGCGCGGGCCTGCTCGCGGCCCCGGTCGTTCAGCGCCACGTCGGTCTGCCCCTGGACCCGGCTGGCGGCGTTCCAGTCGGTGTTGCCGTGCCGCCAGACGATCAGGCGGGTCATTCCGCGCTGGAGGTGCCGGCGGAGGCGTCCGCCTCGACCAGGTCCCGATCCACGAACGGGATCTGGGGGCAGTCCTTCCAGAGCCGGTCGAGGGCGTAGAACTCCCGCTCCTCGGTGTGCTGCACGTGCACGACGATGTCGACGTAGTCGAGCAGCACCCAGCGGCCGCCCCGCTCGCCCTCGCGGCGCACCGGCTTGGCCTTCTCCGGCAGCTCGAGCAGCCGCTCCTCGATGGCGTCGACGATGGCCAGCACCTGACGCTCGTTGGGGGCCGCGGCGAGGACGAACGCGTCGGTGATGGCGAGCTGGTCGCCCACGTCGATGATGACGATGTCCTGCGCCTTCTTGTCGGCCGCGGCCTGGGCGGCGGCCATCGCCAGCTCGTGAGCGCGTTCGGAAACTGTCACCGTTCTCCTTCGATCAACCGTACGACCCTCCAAGCGTCTCATACCCGGGGGCGCGACGACTTGTCAGTTCTGGTCGATTATCCGGACAGAAGCTCACATACCAGGCGTGGTCACCGCTGGTAGAGCCGGCGTTTCGCGATGTACTGCACCACACCGTCGGGCAGCAGATACCAGACCGGCTCCCCCCGGGCCACCCGCTCGCGGCAGTCGGTGGAGGAGATCGCCATCGCCGGGACCTGCACCAGGCTCACCGTGTCGGCGGGCAGATGCTTGTCGGTGAGCTCGAACCCGGGCCGGGTCACCCCGATGAAGTGGGCCAGCTCGAAGATCTCGTCCAGGTCCTTCCAGGAGAGGATCTTCTCCAGCGCGTCCGCGCCGGTGATGAAGTAGAGCTGCACCTTCGGGCCGTACTCGGCGTGCAGGTCGCGCAGGGTGTCGACGGTGTAGGTGGGGCCACTGCGGTCGATGTCGACCCGGCTGACCTGGAAACGCGGGTTGGAGGCGGTGGCGATCACCGTCATCAGGTAGCGGTCCTCGGCGGGGCTGACCGGCTCGTCCGCCTTCTGCCACGGCTGACCGGTCGGGACGAAGACCACCTCGTCCAGGCCGAACCGGTCCGCCACCTCGCTGGCCGCCACCAGGTGCCCGTGGTGGATCGGGTCGAAGGTCCCGCCCATGATCCCGATCCGCCGGATGTCTTCCTCCACCCGACGATCGTAGGCCGGGGACGGCCGGCGGCCCGTCGGGGCCACCGGACCGTCCCAACCTCCGGCCCGACTCAGGCCGACGCGGCGGCCACCGCCGTCCGCGCGACCAGCGCCCGGCGCAGGTCGTCGTCCAGGTCGGTTACCCAGCGGCGCAGGCCCGGCGTCAGGTCGTCGCGGGCCAACAGCGCCGCAGCCAGCTCCCGGGTGGGCTGCGCCACGGCGTACCGGGGGAACGCCAGGGTGGTCACCCGGTCGGCCGTCCAGGCGGTACGCAGCCGCGCGGCCGCCGGCATGTCGGCGAAGTACCGCTCGACGTACGGCGCGGTCAGCTCGGCCTGCTCGGGCTGCCAGAAGCCCTCGGCGGTCGCCTCGACCAGCCGGTTGGACAGCTCGGTGCTGCTAATCACGATCTCCCAGGCGATCCGCTTGGCCTCGGCGTCCGGCAGCGCCGCCCGGCAGCACGCGGCCCGTTCCGCCCCGGTGGCGCTGCGGTCGGCGGCTGCCTGCGCGGCGATCTCCGACTCGCCCGCCGCACCCAGCACCACCAGCCGCAGCAGCAGCGCCCAGCGCAGGTCGGTGTCCACCGCCAGCCCTTCCGGCACCCCGTCCCCGGCCAGCCAGCCGGCGAGCAGCCCGGTGTCGGTGCTGGCGGCGAT
>NZ_JAEVHN010000347.1:0-6456 GCF_016803375.1 Micromonospora sp. 4G55 | reverse complement strand
GCCGGGTGAGCACGGCGCGCGGGTCGGCGGGCATGCCGGCGACGGTAGCGCGCCGCTCCGGGGCCTGCGGGGGCGCTGCCACGGCGTCCGGATCGACCTGCGCCCGACACCGGCCGGGGGGCGTGACCGGTCCCACCGCGTGTGGCTCGCGGGCGTGGGTAAAGATGGGTGCCATGACCGTTGCGCACTCCGCTGGACAGAACGACGAGCCGGGCACCGAGGACACCGGGCACTCGGGCACCGTGGTGGTGGTCGGCCCGGACGGCCGCCCGGTCGGCACCGTGCAGACCGACGAGGCGGCGGGCGAGGATCCGACCCGCCTGGTCGAGCAGCCGGCCAAGGTGATGCGGATCGGCAGCATGATCAAGCAGCTGCTGGAGGAGGTCAAGTCGGCCCCGTTGGACGACGCCAGCCGGCACCGGATGCGGGAGATCCACGAGCGGTCGATCATCGAGCTCAAGGAGGGCCTCGCCCCCGAGCTGCGCGAGGAGCTGGAGCGGATCTCGCTGCCCTTCACCGAGGAGAAGGCGCCCAGCGAGGGCGAGCTGCGCATCGCCCACGCCCAGCTCGTCGGCTGGCTGGAGGGCTTGTTCCACGGCATCCAGGCCGCGCTGGTCGCCCAGCAGATGGCCGCCCGGGTGCAGCTGGAGCAGATGCGTTCCGGCCGGCAGGCCCTGCCGAGCGGCCCCGGCGGGATGGTGCCGGGCATGCCGGGCATCGGCCAGCCGCAGGGCGGCGAGGGGCATCCCACCGGCCAGTACCTCTGACCGACCGGCCCGCTCAGCCCACCCCGAAGATCTTCTCCAGGTACGCCGCCACGCCGTCGGCGGAGTTCGCCCCCGTCACCTCGTCGGCGATCTCCAGGACGGCGGGGTGTGCGTTGGCCACCGCCACCGCCCGACCGGCCCAGGTCAGCATCGGCAGGTCGTTGGGCATGTCGCCGAACGCGAGCACGTCGCGTTCGTCGATGCCGAGGCGAGCGGCGTACCAGGCCAGCCCGGCCGCCTTGGTCACCCCGGCGGCGGAGATCTCCACCAGCCCGCTGTACGACGAGTGCGTCGCCTCGGCCAGCCCCTGCAGCGCTCCGGCCACCACCCGGACGAAGACGTCCGGGTCCTGCTCCCCGGCCCGGGCCAGCAGCTTCACCGCCGGTACGGAGTGCAGCTCCTCCGGCGACTCCACCGCCCGGATGGCGTCGTGGTCGGCGTCCCAGCGCAGCGGGTAGTGCGCCTCGTGCCGCATCTGCCGGCTGTCGACGATCTCCACCGCGAAGCTCACCTCGGGCACCGCGGCGCGCAGCCGGCGGGCCACCTCGGCGAGGAGTTCCGGGGCGAGCGGGTCGGCCCGCAGCACCTCGTCGGCGACCGGGTCGTACACCACCGCCCCGTTGGCGCAGATCGCCGGCAGCGGGGCGGCGAGCTGGTCGTACACGAGCTGGAGCCAGCGGATCGGGCGACCGGTGACCAGCACGACCGGCGTGCCCTGCGCGCAGATCCGCTCCAGCACCGTCGCGGTACGCGCGCTGAGCGTCCGGTCGTCGCCGAGCAGGGTGCCGTCGATGTCCGTCGCGACCAGTCGGGGTGTCTCTCCCATCACCGGGAGAGTAGCCGGTCCAGGTAGACCGCGACCCCGTCGTCGTCGTTGCGGAGGGTGACCTCGTCCGCGGCGGCGCGGACCGCGGGGTGCGCGTTGGAGACGGCCACCCGGCCCCAGCCGGCCCAGGCGAACATCGGCAGGTCGTTGGGCATGTCCCCGAAGACCAGCACCTCCGCCGGGTCGACGCCGAGCCGTTCGGCCACCACGCTGAGCCCGGTGGCCTTGTCGACCCCCGGCGGGCAGATCTCGACGAAGCCCAGCCCGGCCTGGGTGAGCGTGGCCACCTGCGGCGGGACGATCCGGCGGGCGGTGGCCAGCAGCTCGTCCACGTGGTGGTCGGCGGTCCGGACGAACGCCTTGATCACGTCGCAGGAGAGGCACTCGGCGCGGCTGCGCGCCTCGAACCGGTCCTGGTACGGCCAGCTCGGGTGGTAGTCGCCCCAGAGCGGAGCGTCCTGCTCGGCGGAAGCCTCGACCATCACGGTCAGCGGCCCGACCTCGGCCTCCAGGTCGGCCAGCAGCCGGGCCAGCACCTCACCGGGCAGCCGCTCGTCGCGCAGCACCACCGGGCCGGCCGGGTCGCTCTGGTCCACCACGCAGCCGCCGCCGGCCATCACCAGGAAGTCGGCGGCGCGGATGTCGTTGCGGGTGAGTTCCTTGAGCCGGGGGCCGCGACCGGTCGCACCGACCACCGGGATGCCGGCGGCCCGCACCCGGTCGAGCACCTGGTGGGTGTACGCGGAGACGGTCTCGTCGCTGCGGACGAGCGTCCCGTCCAGATCGGTGGCGATCAGCTTGGGCAGGCCCGGGCGGATCATGGTTCCTCCTTCGCCCGCCGCCGTCGCAGCCAGCCGTTTCGGTCATCGGTGCCTCGACCCGGAGTGACGGCGGGCAGCAACCGTACCTCGCGGTACCGGTCCCGACCACGGCGTTCCGGCGAATCCGGTGCCAACGCCCGGTGACGTCCCGTGAGCGCCGCGGCAGCGGCGCGGCCCGGTCGGGACGGCCGGTCAGCCGGCCGACTCCCGACGGGCGAACGGCACGGTCGGCGTGACGGTGAGGTCGGCCGGCCCGTCGTCCTCCGCCCGGCCGGGCCGGCGGTAGTCGACCGGCTCCGCCTCCGGGTCGGTGTCCCCCCTCCGACTGCTCGGCCGGCTGCCGGCCGGCGAGCTGGAGCGCGGCCCCGGCCAGCGCGGTCGCCACGAAGGCCATCACCAGGCCCCGCCCGTAGTCCACCCGGAAGCCGTCCTCGGACGAGTAGAACAGGGCCCGCTGTCCGGAATCGTCCAGCGAGAAGGCGGTCGCCGTCAGCAGCGCCAGCAGCGCACCGGCCACGGCCAGCCCGGCCAGCCGCGCCTCCCGCCGAACGGCCGGGCCGCCGCGCAGGGCCAGCGCCGTCACGGCGGCGAGCAGTAGCAGCCCCACCAGGTACGCGACCCCGAAGCCGGCGACCTCGGCCACCCCGCCGGCACCCGGACGGTGACGTTGCCCTCCGGGCCCCCGTTGGGCAGCGTCATCACCAGCCACTCGCCGACCAGGGAGGCCGTCGCCGCGACCGCGCCGAGGACGGCCAGCACCAGGGGCAGCCGGCGGTCCCGGCCGAGCCCGCCGAGGGCGCGACCCCACCGTCCGGCCGGGGCGGGGGACGGCGAGCCCCACTCGACGACGGCCGTGCCGTCGGAGCGGTCCTCCTGGCGCGGGACGGGGAGATCCTCAGACATCGGCCACCTTCCGCCGTCGCGGGCCTGAACCGCATCATGACACGCCCGGCGGCGCCGGTCGGGGCACGACGTGGCGGCGCTGGGTACGCCGGGTCGGTCGCCCGACGGTGCGGTTTCGGTTAGCGTCGGGTGCATGCCTATCCGTACCGCTTCCGCACGTTGGCAGGGCAACCTCACCGAGGGTTCCGGGACCGTCCGCACCGGCAAGGGCGGACTCCAGGGGAACTACTCCTTCAAGTCGCGTTTCGAGGAGGGCGAGGGGACCAACCCCGAGGAGCTCATCGGCGCCGCGCACGCCGGCTGCTTCTCGATGGCGCTCTCCAAGCAGCTCGCCGACGCGGGCGCCACCGACTCGTCGGTGGACACCACTGCCAAGGTCCACTTCGACAAGACCGACGCCGGCATGTCCGTGACCCGGATCGACCTGGAGACCGTCGGCCAGGTGCCGGGCATGGACGAGGCGCAGTTCACCAAGCTGGCCGAGGCCGCCAAGGAGAACTGCCCGATCTCGCGGCTGCTCTCCCCGGGCGCGCAGATCAGCCTCTCCGCCCGCCTGGCCTCCTGACCCCGACCGGTCGTACGCGACGGAAGGGGTGCCGGACCGGCACCCCTTCCGTGGCTCCGCGCGGATCTTGACGGGGCGGGCCGCCCGGCGTCGGGGACAATGGACGGCGTGGCGGTCGAGATGAGCCGGGAACGCTTCGAGGAACTGGTCGGGGAAGCCCTCGACGAGGTGCCCGAGGAACTGCTCGGGCTGATGAGCAACGTGGTGATCCTGGTCGAGGACGACCCGCCGCCCGGTGAGGACCTGCTCGGCCTCTACGAGGGGCATGCGCTCACCAGCCGGGGGTGGGACTACTCCGGCGTGCTGCCGGACCGGATCCTCATCTACCGCCACCCGATCCTGCGCATCTGCGACAGCGAGGACGACGTGGTCGACGAGGTGGCGGTGACCGTCGTCCACGAGATCGCCCATCACTTCGGCATCGACGACGACCGGTTGCACGCCCTGGGCTGGGCCTGACGGTCCCGGTCGGCGGCCCCGCGCGGCCGATGCCACCGGTTGCGCTGGTCACCTACCCTCCGGTGAGACACACCCCGAACCAGGAGGAAACCGATGCGCAGCGCGCTGTTCTCCGCGGAGAACCTCGAGAAGGAGTCCGCCCAGCCCGGCATGCGGCTGCAGAACTCCAAGATGCTGAAGATCGAGCTGAACGGCGAGGCCATGGCCCGGGTCGGCTCGATGGTCGCCTACCAGGGGCAGGTGCAGTTCCAAGCGCTCGGCTCCGGTGGCATCGGCAAGTTCATCAAGCAGCGCCTGACCGGTGAGGGTGTGCCGTTGATGAAGCTCAGCGGCCAGGGCGACGTCTTCCTCGCCGAGCTGAGCAAGGACGTGCACATCATCGACCTGGAGCCGGGCGACGCCCTCTCCATCAACGGCTCCAGCGTGCTGGCCTTCGACTCGACCCTGTCGTACGACATCAAGATGGTCGGCGGCGCCGGCATGGCCTCGTCGTCCGGTTTGTTCAACTGCGTCTTCAGCGGCCACGGCCGGATCGCCATCACCACCAAGGGCACCCCGGTGGTGCTCAACGTCGACGCCCCCACCTACGTCGACCCGCAGGCCGCCGTCTGCTGGTCGGCCAACCTGCAGACCGGCTACCACCGCGCCGAGCAGCTCGGCCTGGGCACGCTGCTCGGCCGCAGCACCGGCGAGGCGTTCACGATGAGCTTCGCCGGTCAGGGCTTCGTCGTCGTCCAGCCCTCCGAGGAGCCGCCGGTCATGGGCAGCGGGGCCCAGGGGCAGCAGCAGGGTGGCCTGCTCGGCGGCCTGCTCAGCTGACCGGATCGGCGGGGTGCCCGGTCCGGGTGCCCCGCCGGGTCAGCTCAGCTCGCCGGCCCGCAGCCGGGCCAGCCAGGCCGCCGCGTCGGCGTAGTCGGTGTCGGAGAGACCGGCGGGCGCCGGGACCGGCCGCTCCGCCGCCCCGCCGACCCAGCGGTGCCGGGGGTACGACCCGAGGAAGCGCACGTCGGCGCAGACCCGCCGCAGCCCCTGCAACGCCTCGCCCATCCGGACGTCCGCCACGTGCCCGGTGCAGTCGAGGAAGAAGACGTATCGGCCCAGCGCCTCGCCCGTCGGGCGGGACTCGATCCGGGTCAGGTTGACCCCGCGTACGGCGAGCTCCATCAGCACCGACAGCAGGGCGCCCACCCGGTCGTGGGCGATGTACACGGCGAGCGAGGTGACGTCGTCCCCGGTGGGGGGCGGCGGCGGGCCGGGGCGGGACACCAGCGCGAAGCGGGTCACCGCGTCGGGGTGATCGGCGATCTTGTCGGCGAGCACGGCCAGCCGGTGCCGGGTGGCCCCGATCGGGGCGCAGATCGCCGCGTCGTAGTCACCGGCGGCCGCGCCCGCCGCCGCGGCGCCGTTGGAGAGGACGTCGACCACCGTCGCGTCGGGCAGGTGGTCCCGCAGCCAGTTCCGGCACTGGGTGGAGGCCTGCGGATGGGCGGCCACGCTGTGCACCGCGCCGAGCGTGGTGCCGGGGCGGGCGCCGAGCACGAACTCGACCGGCAGGATCACCTCCCGGGTGATCACCACCGGGTCCCCCTCGGCGAGCTCGTCGAGGGTCACCCCGACCGCGCCGCCGATGGAGTTCTCCAGCGGCACCAGGGCCGCGTCGGCGTCCCCCGCCCGTACGCTCTCCAGCGCCTCGCCGACGCTGCGCGCCGGCGTACGGCTGCCGTGCTCGGCGGCGGGCACGGTGCGCAGTGCCTGCTCGGCGAAGGTGCCCTCGGGTCCGAGGTAGACGTAACGGGTCGGCGGTGTACCGGGCATGTCGCCCAGCCTACGCACCGGGTACCGCCCCCGTGCCGGCGTCGCAGGCCAACGTCCGGATGCCGGGCGGCGCGACGGTCCGCACCTCGATCGAGCAGACGTCGGTCCCGGCGGTGACCAGGCGCAGCGCGGTGGACTCGGTACGGGTGACCACCTGGAGTTCCTCGTGCCCGGTCACGGCCAGCACGGTGTACTGCCAGTCGGCCGCGCAGAGCGGCCCCTGGGTGGCGCGCACCGACACGCCCCGGGGGAGCACCCGGCCGCGGAGCAGCCCCACCACCCGGTCGGCGGAGGGGCGGC
>NZ_JAEVHN010000346.1:0-6459 GCF_016803375.1 Micromonospora sp. 4G55 | reverse complement strand
GCGGGGCCCCTCACCCGGCCGCCCCCGCGCCGCCGCCGACCGCGGCGTCCGAGTCGGTCGGCCGGGTCGCCCGCCGGCGCGCTTACGCGGCGGCGGCACCAGCCCGGCGAGGTCACCGCCGGTGTCGTTGAGCCGGACCAGGAAGGGCCGCAGCGGCGTGTAGCGGATCGCGGTGACCGACGCCGGGTCCGCGACGATGCGCTGGAAGAGATCCAGGTGTACGCCGAGCGCGTCCGCCACGATGGCCTTGATCACATCGCCGTGGCTGCACGCCAGCCAGACCGCCTCCGGCCCGTGCTCGGCGGTGACCGCGGCGTCCCAGGTGCGCACCGCGGCGACCGCCCGCGCCGCCATCGCCGCCATCGACTCGCCCTCGGGGAAGACCACCGCGCTCGGGTGCTGCTGCACCACCGGCCAGAGCGGCTCCTTGGCCAGCTTCTTCAGCGGCTGCCCCTCCCAGGCGCCGTAGCCGCACTCGATCAGGCCCTCCTCGACCACCGGCTGCACCTGCGGCAGCGCCAGCTCCAGGGTCTGCCGGCAGCGGATCAGCGGGCTGGTCACCACGGTGGCCAGGGGCAGGGCGCGCAGCCGCTCACCGACCGCGGTGGCCTGGGCCCGGCCGGTGTCGTCCAGCTCGACCGGCTGGCGGCCGGCCAGGCCGCCGTCGGCGTTCGCCGTCGTCCGGCCGTGTCGCAGAAGCAGAAGGGTCGCCACGACACCACCCTAGGGCCTGCGTCGAAGTCCTCGGTCGAGCCGAGGCGGAGTCCGGGCGGCGATCCGGCAAGGCGGAGATTCGTCCGGATTAAACACCGGTATCCGGACGAATCTCCAACGCGGCCGGTCGCCGGCTGGGCCCGCCGCAGGCCGGCCAGGGGCTTCGACGCAGGCCCTGGGCGCAGGCCGCAGGCGCGACGGCCCCCGGCACCAGGGTGTCGGGGGCCGTCGCCGGCGGTCGCCGCCGGTACGCCTCAGGTCGCGCTGATCGTGCCGGTGAGCAGCAGCGCGAGCACCAACGTGCCGAGCGCCACCCGGTAGAGCACGAAGACGTACAGGGTGTGATGGGCCACGTAGCGCAGCAGCCAGGCGATCGCGGCGTAGCCGATGGCGAAGGCGATCGCGGTGGCCACCACCATCTGCGCCACGCTCGGCACCGAGGTGCCCGGCGCGGCCGGCTCGAACACGTCACCGACGCTGAAGATCCCGGACATCACCACCGCCGGGATGGCCAGCAGGAACGAGTACCGGGCCGCCGCCTCCCGGGTGAGGTTGAGCAACAGGCCGGCGGTGAGCGTGCCACCGGAGCGGGACACCCCGGGGATCAGCGCCATCGCCTGGGCGAAGCCCATCACCACGCCGTCGCGCATCCGGAAGTTCTCCAGGGTGCGGGTCTGGCGTCCCCAGTACTCGGCGAAGGCGAGCACGAAGGCGAACACGATCAGGGTGGTGGCGACCACCCACAGGTTGCGGCCGGCGGTGCGGATCTGATCCTTGAACAGGAAGCCGAACAGCCCGATCGGGATCGAGCCGACGATCACGTACCAGCCCATCCGGTAGTCGAGGCTGGCGCGCACCGAGCGGTCCCGCAGGCCGAGCAGCCAGGTGCGGGTGATCCGCCAGATGTCCTTGGCGAAGTAGATCAACACCGCCGCCTCGGTGCCCAACTGGGTCACCGCGGTGAAGGAGGCGCCGGCGTCCCGGTCGAAGAAGATCGCGGAGGTGATCCGCAGGTGTCCGGACGAGCTGACCGGCAGGAACTCGGTGAGTCCCTGGACGATGCCCAGGACGATGGCTTCGACCCAGGTCACTCGCCGACCCCGGACAGCTCCAGCGCCTCGGCGACGGTACGCAGGGTCTGCACGCCGCTGTCCCGGTCGGCGACGAAGAGGGTCACCGAGAGGGTGGTCACGCCCGCCGCGGCGTACTCGCGCAGCCGCTCGGCGATGCGCTCCTTGGGGCCGAGCAGCGAGGTGCGGTCGATGAACTCCATCGGCACCGCGGCGGCCGCGTCGCGCTGGCGCTTGGCCAGGTAGAGGTCCTGCACCTCGCGGGCAGCGTCGCCGTAGCCCATCCGGGTGGCGAGCTGGTTGTAGAAGTTCTGCTGGCGGCTGCCCATCCCGCCGACGTAGAGCGCGGCGTACCAGCGGACCAGCTCCGCGCAGGTGGCGATGTCGTCGCCGACCACCACCGGCACGGAGGGGACCACGTCGAAGCCGGCCAGCTCCTTGCCGGCCTTGGCCCGGCCGGCGCGCACCGAGGCGAGCTGCTCCTCGGCGAACTCCGGGGCGTAGAAGACGGCCAGCCAGCCGTCGGCGATCTCGCCGGCCAGCTCCAGGTTCTTCGGGCCGACGGCGGCCAGGTAGATCGGGATGTGCTCGCGGGGCGGGTGGAAGCCCAGCCGCAGCGCCTTACCGGGACCGTCGGGCAGCGGCAGCGTGTAGTGCTCGCCGTCGTAGGCCACCTCCTTGCGGGCCACCGCGAGCTTCACGATGTCGACGTACTCGCGGGTGCGGGCCAGCGGCTTGGCGAACCGCACGCCGTGCCAGCCCTCCGAGACCTGCGGCCCCGAGACGCCCAGGCCGAGCCGAAACCGGCCGCCGGAGAGCGCGTCGATGGTGGCCGCGGTCATCGCGGTCATGGCCGGGGTCCGGGCGGGGATCTGCATCACCGCGCTGCCCACGTCGATCCGCTGGGTCTGGCCGGCCATCCAGGCCAGCATGCTGGGCGAGTCGGAGCCGTAGGCCTCCGCCGCCCACACCACCGAGTAACCGAGCCGGTCCGCCTCCTGGGCAAGCGCCAGGTGGTCGGCGGGCGTGCTCCACGCCGTCTGGTATCCGAGGCTGAGCCCTAGTCGCACTGGATCCTCCCCCATCCGCACCACAGGTCGCACCAGGGTACGCAATGGCGGCGGTGGACCCGATCACCGGCTCACCCGGGCCCTGCGGGGTGCCCGGCGACCAGCGCGCGGCCCGGCGCGAGGCCCGGCCACGGTCGGATCGGCGACGTGGCGGGCAGAGATGACGGGAGCGAGGATATCCGTGACGCCAGGTTCGAAATAAGGTTCACCCATGCAACAGCGACCGCTCGGCCGAAGCGGGCTGGCGGTTTCCCGGCTCGCGCTCGGCACCATGACGTGGGGCCGGGACACCGACGCCGACGACGCGGCCGCCCAGCTGAAGAGTTACCTCGACGCGGGCGGCAACCTCGTCGACACCGCGGACGTCTTCGGCGACGGTGACGCCGAGTCGGTGCTCGGCTCGCTGCTGGGCGCCCTGGTCCCCCGCGACGAGCTGCTCATCGCCACCAAGGCGGGGCTGCGGCCGGGCAGCGGCCGGCGCCGGGACGGCTCGCGCGGGCACCTGCTGCGCACCCTGGACGCCTCGTTGCGCCGCCTGAACACCGACCACGTCGACCTGTGGCAGGTCCACGGGTACGACCCGGACACGCCGCTGGAGGAGACCCTGGCGGCGCTGGACCACGCGGTGGCCAGCGGGCGGGTCCGCTACGTCGGCGTGTCGAACTTCTCCGGCTGGCAGACCGCCCGCGCCGCCGCATGGCAGGCGGCCTGGCCGGCGCGCGCCCGGTGATCGCCGCGCAGGTGGAGTACTCGCTGCTGGAGCGGGGCGTCGAACGGGAGGTGCTGCCGGCCTGCGGCGCGCTCGGGCTGGGCGTGCTGCCCTGGTCTCCGCTGGGCCGTGGGGTGCTCACCGGCAAGTACCGGCACGGCCGGCCGGCCGACTCGCGAGCCGCCTCGCCGCACTTCGAACGGTTCGTCGCCACCTACCTGGAGCCGCGCTGCTCCAGCATCGTCGAGGCGGTGGCCACCGCGGCCGGCGGGTTGGGCGTCTCGCCGATGGAGGTGGCGCTGGCCTGGATCCGGGACCGGCCGGGCGTCACCGCGCCGATCCTGGGCGCCCGTACGGTGGGGCAGCTCCTCGGCGCGCTCCAGGTGGAGCGGATGACCCTGCCGGCGGAGATCACCACGGCGCTGGACGACGTCTCGGCCGTGCCGGTGGGCTACCCGGAACGCGACGGCTGAGGCGGCGGCCCGGGGGCCGGCGGGCCGGCCGGCCGACGCGCCGACGGACGGATCAGTCGAGGGTGGGCCGGTCGCCGGGGATCTCCCGGACGGCGGCCAGGAAGCGGGCCTGGTCGTCGCGGGTGGCCGGGTTGACGATCCGGATCCACGAGCCGTCGTCGAAGTGCAGGGTCGCCGGGAACTGCATCAGCCGCGCCGAGGAGTGGTCGCAGTCGATCCGGGTGATCCGTCGCCGCTCGACGCTCCACAGCAGCCGGGGCTCGCGCCGGTCCGGCCGGCCCTCGTCCGGGCGGCGACCCATCCGCAGCAGGTGCAGGTGGGTGTCGGTGACCGCGAGCGGGGTGCCGGTGTAGCGCTCCAGGAACAGCAGCAGGCTGCCGGCGAGGGTGGCCAGGTCGCCGCTGAAGACGTACCGGCGGCGGTAGGCGACCTCGGCGAGCTGGTCGGCGAGCGGGCGGTGGCGGCTGAGCCGGAACAGCGCCCGGAAGGCCTCCTGCTCATCGGTGAGCGGCAGCACCGGCCGGGGTTGCGGGACAGCCGGGGTGGGCTCGACGTCCACGTCCCGGCCGGCCGCCTCGGGCAACCCCGCCGCGAGCGCGGCCGCCTTGCCGGGCAGCAGCAGCACCCCGGCGACGATCCGGACCGGGGTCAGCACCGCCTCCACCCAGGCCACCGGGTTGACGATGTTCAGCAACCCGAACAGCGCCCGAGGATCGAGCGCCTCGGCGACCTCGGTGCCGACGTGGTCGACGAACTGGCTGCCGGCGCGGTGCGTCTCGTGCGCCCGCACCGGTGCCAGGCCGACGTAGCGCAGCTCCTGCCCGGTCACCAGGGGGGCGACCAGGGCCCGCTCCGGCTCGTCGGAGGTGCGGAACTCGTCGCGCAGCGCACGGGCCCGGTCGCGGGCCACCCGCGCGCCGTCGCGCACCGCGTCGCCGAGCCGCCCGAGTCGTCCCCACCCACCCGTCACGCCGTACCTCCTTGGTCGCCGGTCAGCGGCCCGCCGGCTGCTGCTCGGCGGGTGGCTGCCCGAAGACATTCTGGTCGATCCAGTCGGCGCCGCCCTGCACCACCTCGCCGATCTCGTCCTCGACCAGGTCGGAGCCGGGCACCGACAGGCCACTGACCAGGGCGGTGCCGCCCCAGACCGCTCCGTGCACGACCGAGTTCGGCACGTTCCAGGGCAGGTTGGTGGCCCAGTTCCGGGCGATCATCCGGCCGCCGTCGGCCAGGCCGTGCGCGCGCAGGGCGCCGGCCCGCTCCAGCGTCCCCATGTCGAACGGCGACCCGGACTTGCCGAGCTTGAAGGTGCCCTTCGCCGGGTCGGTGATCTTGTGGAACCACTTGTCGGCCTTGCCGGCGGCGCGCCGCTTGTCGATCGCCTTCTGCCCCATCCGCAGCGCCTTCTGCTTGTCCACCAGCTTGTCCAGGTGGTTGCGCAGCTTGCGCAGGTAGAGCATGACCCGCTGGAGCAGCCGGATGACCTTCTGCAGGTGGGTGGCGAGCGGACGGATGATCTTCAGCGACCGGGTGAGCACGATCATGCCGCGGGTCACGGTGACCGCCATGCCGGCCGCCCAGGACGCACCGGCGGTGAACGGCGCCATGAGCAGGGCGGTCACCAGGGTGACCAGCATCCAGTTGACGAACTCGACGCAGAGGTCGACCAGCACCTCGTGCACGATCTGCAGCGCCTCGGCGACCCCGCGCAGGTACTCGGCGGTGGCGGTGAACTGCCCCGCCACGTCCAGCAACTGCTGCTCGACCTCGGCGAGGCGCCTGCCGTACGCCTCGCCCGCCGGCGACCGCCAGCCCGGCTGCTCGGCCTCGCGGACGCCGCGGTGGCTCAGCGCCAGCTCGCGCACCTGGGCGGCGAGGGCGTCCCAGTCACCGGCCCGGGCGCGCAGCGCCTCCGGCTCGCCGTCGACCATGTCGACCAGCTGGATGAGCGGCCAGGCCAGGGTGCGGCAGACGCTGTCGACCACGTCCTCCACACCCGACAGCGCGTTGTCGATGCCGTTCCAGAGCTGGACGGCGCTGCCGGCGGGCCCGCTCACCGGCCCATCCCCTCGCGCATCGCCCGGAAGCCCGAGTCGATGTCCTGCTCGGTGCGCTCGTACGACTCGGCGGTGGACCCCAGCGCCGCCCCGACGCGGGTGAACGCGTCCTGACCGGCCCGGAACAGCGTCGTGCCGTCGTCGACCTGCTCGCCGTACTTGGCGCGCAGCATGTCGCTGGCGAACGGCAGGTGACCGAAGGCGCCGTCGGGCAGATCGCCTGCGGCCACCACCCGGCTCTCCAGCGCGCCCAGCGCGTTGGCCACTCCGGTGGCGGCCACCTCCAGCCGTTTCACGGCCGTCACGTCCACTTCGATGTCTGGTGCCATCGCCGTTCCTCCCCCGCATCCGACGCGGGTCGAAGAT
>NZ_JAEVHN010000345.1:0-6468 GCF_016803375.1 Micromonospora sp. 4G55 | reverse complement strand
CATCCACGCCAACTGGCAGCCGGTGCCGGGCCGGTTCAAGGACTACATCGCCATGCCCAAGTTCAACATGTACCAGTCGCTGCACACGACGGTCATCGGGCCCACCGGCAAGCCGGTGGAGATGCAGATCCGCACCTACGCGATGCACCGCACCGCCGAGTTCGGCATCGCCGCGCACTGGAAGTACAAGGAGCACAAGGGCACCCAGATCGTCGGCCCGCCGGCGCACATCGACGAGATGACCTGGCTGCGCCAGCTGCTGGACTGGCAGCGGGAGGCGGCGGACCCGAGCGAGTTCCTCGACGCGCTGCGCTTCGACCTGTCCAGCCAGGAGGTGTACGTCTTCACCCCGAAGGGTGACGTCATCCCGCTGCCGACCGGCTCGACGCCGGTGGACTTCGCGTACGCGGTGCACACCGAGGTCGGGCACAAGTGCATCGGGGCGCGGGTCAACGGCAAGCTGGTGCCGCTGGAGTCGACGCTCTCCAACGGCGACGTGATCGAGATCTTCACGTCGAAGTCCGACACGGCCGGCCCGACGCAGGACTGGCTGGGCTTCGTGAAGAGCCCCCGGGCCCGCACCAAGATCCGCCAGTACTTCAACAAGGAGCGGCGCGAGGAGGCGATCGAGGCCGGCAAGGACGCGATCGTCAAGGCGATGCGCAAGCAGGGCATGCCGTTGCAGCGGATGCTCACCTCCGACGCGCTGATGGCGATCGCCCGGGACCTGCACCTGGCCGACGTCGCCTCGCTCTACGCGGCGGTCGGCGACAGTCAGGTCTCCGCCCAGTCGGTGGTGCAGAAGCTGATGGCCACGTACGGGGGCGAGGAGGGCGCGGCAGAGGACATCGCCGAGACCGCCGTCGCCACCCGGCCGCCGCGCAGCCGGCAGAGCAGCGCGGACCCGGGCGTCGTGGTCCGGGGCGTCAGCGACGTCTGGATCAAGCTGGCCCGCTGCTGCACGCCGGTGCCGCCGGACGCGGTCTTCGGCTTCGTCACCCGCTCCGGCGGGGTGAGCGTGCACCGCGACGACTGCGCCAACGCCGAGGACCTGCGCGCGCAGAGCGAGCGGGTGGTCGAGGTCAGCTGGAAGCTCACCTCCGCCTCGACGTTCCTGGTCGCCATCCAGGTCGAGGCGCTGGACCGGCACAAGCTGCTCGCCGACGTCACCCGGGTGCTCTCCGACGAGCGGGTGAACATCCTCTCCGCCACCGTCACCACCACCCGCGACCGGGTGGCGGTGAGCCGGTTCAGCTTCGAGATGGCCGACCCGAAGCACCTGGGCCACCTGCTGGCCGCGGTGCGCAAGGTCGACGGCGTCTTCGACGCGTACCGGGTCACCTCGGGGGCCTGAGACAGCAACGACAAGCGCCCGCCGGCTCAGCCGGCGGGCGCTTCGTCGTACGGGTGGGTCAGCCCTGGATGTCGCTCATCGCCAGCTTGGTGATGACGACCTCCTTCTTGGGGTGGCCGCCGCCGGCCTGCTGGGCGAAGGCCTTGTCGTCGCCGGCCGCCGCGACCTGCTTGACCAGGTCCATGCCGCCGGTGACGGTGCCCAGCACGGTGTAGTTCGGGTCGAGCTGCGAGTCGCCGTAGACGATGAAGAACTGGCTGCCGGTGCTGCCCGGCTGGCCCGAGTTGGCCATCGCGATGACGCCGTCCGGGTACGCGGGGCGCTTGTCGGTCGGCAGGTTCTCCTCGGCCAGGTTGTACGCCGGGCCGCCGGTGCCGTCGGTCTCCCGCCAGCCCTTGCCGGTCGCGCTCGGGTCGCCGCACTGGAGCACCTTGATGCCCTCGGTGACCAGGCGGTGGCACTTGCTGTTGTCGAAGAAGCCCTTGCTGGCCAGGTGGGTGAAGCTGCCCGCGGTGCAGGGCACCGCCGCGCGGTCGATCTTGGCGGTGATCGGGCCCAGGTTGGTCTCGATCGTCATCGTCTGGGTGCCGGTGTTCTTCTGCTGGGCCGGCGGCAGTCCGACGTCCTTGATCTGCGGGGTCCGACCCTCCTTCGGCGCCTCGGTGTACGCGCACTGCGTGAAGCCCGGGGCGCCCGCGGTGTCCTGCTTCGGGTCGTCGTCACCGCCGAGGGTGGTCGCCAGCCAGACGCTGCCGGCGACCACGAGCAGCAGGACCGCAGCGGCCCCGACGATCGCCTGCGTCTGCCGGCGCTTGCGGGCCCTGGCCGCGCGCTCGGCCATCTCCCGCTCGAGCCGGGCCCGCGCCGCCGCGCGCTGCCGCTCTCTCGTGGACGTCACGGTCACTCCTCCTGGACTATGTGGCGCGGTCGCCGCCGCGTACGGGTGGTGTGGTCCGGCTCAGCCGGCGCTGGGGCTGGCCGACGGGGCACCGGAAGCCGGGCTCGTCGGGGCCGGGGCCGCCGCCGTGCTCGGCTCGCCGACGGTGAGCTTCTGGAGCAGCACGTCGGTCTTCGGCTTGACCTTGGCCCCGGTCCCATTGTCCACGGTCGGCAGGGCGCCGATCTTCTCGATCACGTCGAGCCCGCCGGTGATCCGGCCGATGACCGGGTAGGTCGGCTTGGCCGGGTTGAAGTCCTTGAAGAAGACGAGGAACTGGCTGCCGTTGTTGCCCGGCGGGTTCCCGATCATGGCGATCGTGCCCTTCGGGTACGCCGGCGGCTCGCCGGGGGCCGGGCTGGCCGAGGGGCTCGCCTCGGGCACGGTGGGGACGTTCTCGTCGTAGAACGAGTACGTCGGGCCGCCCAGGCCGGTGCCGCTGGGGTCGCCGCAGCGCAGCGCCCCCTCGGTGGTGATCTCGTGGCACGTGGTGTTGTCGTAGAACGACCGGCTCGCCAGGTGGGCGATGCTCGCCGCGGCGCACGGCGCGCCGGCGAGGTCGAGCTCGGCCGTGATCGGGCCGCCCTGGTTGGTGTTGATCGTCATCGGCCGGGTGCCCGAGGTGGGCAGGCCGCTGGTGGCCGGGGTGCCGACGTCCTTGAGGTTGGTGTTCGCGGCGGCGTCCTGCGGCGTCCAGAGGCAGACGTCCTGGGCGGCCTGCTGCTTCGGGTCGCGGTCGAAGGCGCCCAGCGCCCAGGCGGACCCGACCACGATCAGCGCCAGGACGACCGCGACGCCCACGCCGGCCTGGATCTGCCGGCGCCGCCGGGCCGCGGCGGCCCGCCGGGCCAGCTGCCGGTCGAGCTTCTCCCGTGCCAGCTTGCGCTGCCGGTCCCTGCTGGAAGCCACTCGTGCTCCCCTTCCTCTGCCCTGGTCGTCACCGGCGGTCGGGCCGCTCGCGTCCCCGTGAAGCAGGTGCGCCACGCCACACAGCCCGCCAGAGTGTACGGGTAGCCGCTGGGAAAGTGGTGTACGAGGTCGGGGCTGGGTTTATCGGAGTGCGTCACTGTGCCGGACGGGGTGTGCGGGACGGGTGGGTCACGGATATCGGTTCGCCGCGACGGCTAGGCTGCGGAGGGAACGACGTACCGACGGAAGGGGAGCGGACGTGCTCGTGGCCGGCTTTCCCGCGGACGCCTTCGGCACCAACTGCTACGTGGTGGCGACCGCTCCGGGGGAGCAGTGCGTGGTGGTCGACCCCGGCATCGGGGTGCTCGACCGGCTCGACGCCGTGCTCGCCGAACACCGCCTGCACCCGGCCGCGGTGCTGCTCACCCACGGCCACCTCGACCACACCTTCTCGGTGGCGCCGGTCTGCGGCGCGCGGGGCATCCCCGCCTACGTCCACCCGGACGACCGGGAGCTGCTCGCCGACCCGTCCAAGGCGCTCTCGATGGACCTCACCCAGCTCTTCGGCGGCCGGCTGCCGTACGCCGAGCCGGACGACGTGGCCGAGCTGACCGACGGCGCGACGCTGGCGCTGGCCGGGTTGGAGATCACCGTCGACCACGCCCCCGGCCATACCGGCGGGTCGGTGCTGTTCCGGCTGCCCGGCGCCGGCTCGCCCTGGGAGGCCGAGCAGATCTGCCTCTCCGGTGACGTGCTCTTCGCCGGCTCGATCGGCCGCACCGACCTGCCGGGCGGCAGCATGCCCCGGATGCTGACCAGCCTGCGGGAGAAGGTCCTTCCGCTGGCGGACGACACGGTCGTCCTGCCCGGCCACGGTCCCGCGACCACCATCGGCCGCGAGCGCGCGACCAACCCGTACCTCGCCGAGGTGGCGGGGCACGGCGCCGCGCGCCCGGCCGCGCCCACCCGCGGCCTGTAGCCGCGCCCACGACCTCCCCGCGCCGCCGCGCGGGACACACGGAAACTCTGCCGCGCAGCGCGCGGCTGCCAAGGGAGTACGCCATGAGCAAGCCCACGCCCATCTCCGGCTTCCCGGAGTGGACGCCCGGCCAGCGGATGATCGAGCAGTTCGTGCTCGACCGGATCCGCGCCACGTTCGAGCTGTACGGCTTCGCGCCGCTGGAGACCCGCTCGGTCGAGCCGCTGGACCAACTGCTGCGCAAGGGGGAGACCTCCAAGGAGGTCTACGTGCTGCGCCGGTTGCAGGCCGACACCGACGGTCCGGCCGGTGACGACGCGCTCGGCCTGCACTTCGACCTGACCGTGCCGTTCGCCAGGTACGTGCTGGAGAACGCCGGCAAGCTGCAGTTCCCGTTCCGTCGCTACCAGATCCAGAAGGTGTGGCGGGGCGAGCGCCCGCAGGAGGGGCGCTACCGCGAGTTCCTCCAGGCCGACATCGACATCGTCGACCGGGACACCCTGCCCGCGCACTACGAGGCGGAGATGCCGCTGGTGATCGGCGACGCGCTGCGCTCGCTGCCGATCCCGCCGGTACGCATCCAGGTCAACAACCGCAAGATCTGCGAGGGCTTCTACCGGGGTGTCGGGCTGACCGACCCGGAGGCGGCGCTGCGCGCGGTCGACAAGCTCGACAAGATCGGCCCGGCCCGGGTCGCCGAGTTGCTGGCCGAGACGGCCGGGGCGAGCGAGGCGCAGGCCAAGGCGTGCCTGGCGCTGGCCGAGATCTCCGCGGCGGACGCCTCGTTCGCCGACGCGGTGCGCGCCCTCGGGGTCAGCGACCCGCTGCTCGACGAGGGGATCGAGGAGCTGGTCGCCGTGGTGGAGACCGCCGCCGCGCACTCGCCGGGGCTCTGCGTGGCCGACCTGCGCATCGCCCGCGGCCTGGACTACTACACCGGCACCGTCTACGAGACGCAGATGATCGGCTACGAGCGGTTCGGCTCGATCTGCTCCGGCGGTCGCTACGACAACCTGGCCAGCTCGGGCGCCACCCGGTTCCCCGGCGTGGGCATCTCGATCGGGGTGACCCGGCTGCTCGGGCTGCTCTTCGGCGCCGAGGCGCTGTCGGTCTCCCGGACCGTGCCGACCTGCGTGCTGGTCGCGGTCACCAGCGAGGACGCGCGGCCGGCCAGCAACCGGGTCGCCGAGGCGCTGCGCTCCCGCGGGGTGCCGACCGAGGTGTCGCCGAGCGCGGCGAAGTTCGGCAAGCAGATCCGGTACGCCGAGCGGCGCGGCATCCCGTACGTCTGGTTCCCGGGCGCCCAGGGGGCGGCGGACGAGGTGAAGGACATCCGGTCCGGCGAGCAGATCGCCGCCGCGGCGGGGGAGTGGACCCCGCCCCGGGAGGACCTCAAACCGCTGGTCAGCTGAGCTACTACTCGCGCGTACGCCCGCGGGGCCCTACGGTAGCGTAAGTTACGCCACCGTAGGGAGATCCGCATGAGCACCACCCCGCTGAGTCAGACCGCCCTGCTCCTCGAACTCGAAGCCGTGGTGGAGAAGAACCTCGACCGCCACCTGTCGATCGCCAAGGAGTGGTTCCCGCACGAGTACGTCCCGTGGAGCGAGGGACGCACGTTCGACGGGCCGCTCGGCGGCGAGCCATGGTCGGAGTCGGACTCGACGATTCCCGACGTGGCCCGCACCGCGCTGATCGTCAACCTGCTGACCGAGGACAACCTGCCCTCGTACCACCACGAGATCGCCAGCCTCTTCGGCCGGGACGGGGCGTGGGGCACCTGGGTGCACCGGTGGACCGCGGAGGAGGGGCGGCACGGCACCGCAATCCGGGACTACCTGACGGTGACCCGGGCGGTGGACCCGGTCGCCCTGGAGCGGGCCCGGATGACCCACATGTCGGCCGGCTACGAGAACGTACACGGCGACGAGGTGCTGCACTCGCTGGCGTACGTGTCGTTCCAGGAGTTGGCCACCCGCATCTCGCACCGCAACACCGGCCGGGTCACCGGCGACCCGGCCTGCGAGGCGCTGCTGGCCCGGGTGGCCGCCGACGAGAACCTGCACATGGTCTTCTACCGCAACCTGCTCGGCGCGGCCTTCGAGCTGGCCCCGAGCCAGGCGATGCGCGCGGTCGCCGACGTGGTGGCCGACTTCCAGATGCCCGGCGTCGGCATCGAGGGCTTCGCCCGCAAGTCGGTGGCGATCGCCCTGGCCGGCATCTACGACCTGCGCCAGCACCGCGACGACGTGGTGCAGCCGGTGCTGCGCCAGTGGGACGTCTTCAACG
>NZ_JAEVHN010000344.1:0-6468 GCF_016803375.1 Micromonospora sp. 4G55 | reverse complement strand
CGACCTGCTCGACACCGGCGGGCTGGCCGCCCTGGTGGCCGGCCTGCCGGAGGCGGCGTCCCCGGCGTAAGGCCCGCGTGCCATTGCCCTTCCGGCGCCGCAGTAGGCAACCCTGGCGGTTCGGCTCAGGGTCGGCAGGGTTCCCGTCGCAATGCCGCATCGGGCTGGTCGGCGGCATGCCATACCGGATTGAGTGCTAACGGCAGGGCTGGTGCCTGCCACGCTCCGGCGACCCGCTGGAGGGCCGAGTATTCCCAACGGAGCAGGTTGCTTGGCGGCTTGCCGGTGAGGTGATCGGCCAGGTGGCGCAGTCCGGCCGGCCCGTCGATCAGATGGCCATGGAAGCCGGCCATTTGGATCACGGGAATCTGGGCGTTGAGCTCCGCCGGGACCGTGATGGCATCGACAATCGGCAGTAGCGCGATCATCCGCACGCCCGGCACCGGACAGAGCAGGCGGTTGCGGTAGAACGGCGCGTCGTTCAGCAGGGAGCGAATAAACGGCGAGTCGGGAGTGTCCGGTGCCTCGCTAGTGGCTTCCATAAGCTTGAACATGCCGCGCAGTTGCCAACCCGTGGCGATGCCCCAGCCCGAACGAGCCTGCGGCGGCGGGTAGTAGGCACGCCCGGCCCGCAGGATTGGGCTGTCCAGGACCACGGTGTCGACTGCGGGGTGCGGGTAGCGGTCCAGGTAGTAGCGGACGATGAGGGCGCCTTCGCTCTGTCCGACCAGCGAAACCGGCTTACCGCTACGCGAGTGAAGCTGATCCACCTGGGTGGCGAGTAGTTGGGCGCTGGTGGACAGCGACTGGTGGGTGTCGACCGGTGAGTAGAACACCGGCTTGCCGTGGTGGTCGGTGCCCCGGTACGAAAAGCGCACCACGGGAGGTTGGGATTCTGACGGGTCGCCATAGTGGGCCGAGTTGTAGCCGCCGAGGAAGATCACCGGATGGCCGATGTCCCCGAACTGTGGCAGGGCGTCGATGGGTTGCAGCGACTGGCCTGCGCCGCGGGCCCCCCGGTCCTCGGCGTATTCGACCAACAGCAAGCTGCTCACCACCAAGGCGACGACCAGCGGCGTTACGGGCAGTCGGGACCACCGCACCCGTTGCTGGAGCACCGTGGCGCGCACCTTTCGCTGCCACAGTAGGCCGTTGACCATTCCGGTCACGGCGGCTGCCGGTACCGTCAACCGATCCGGGACGGACCAGACGAGCGCGGCGCCCGCGGTGAGGTTCACGAAGTTGAGCAGCGACCAGCCGACCGTGGCGGCCGACGGCAGGCCACGCCACCAGTCCGGCACAATCCCGCCCCGCTGTAGCAGCGGGGCCAGGGCTATCACCGGCACCAACTCAAGGAACTGGAAATAGGCCAGCGAAACGTCCGAGGCGACCACGGCCAGCGCAGTCCACGGCGAGAGAATCACGGCAACGACGGCCGCGAAGGCCAGGTTGCGGCCGGCCAGCCGGCGAAACGACGGACACGGCCGCTCGGCCGGCCAGGCGAGCGCGACTAGTACGGCCGAGAACAGTCCGCGGAGCACGATGGCGCCCAGCAACAGGCCGGCGAACATGGCCCAGGAGTTGTGATACACCAGCACCCAGCGCAGGTCGAAGAATGCCGCGTACGGCGAGATCGCACTGGCCTGGGGCGCCAGGCCGAACGCCGAGGTGAAGTTGACGGCGTACAACACGGCCGCCACGGCCGCCGCCGGCACGGCAGTCAGGACGAGCAGCCACAGCAGACGTACCCGCTCAGGGCGCACGGTTCCTCCCTTCCGCCGGCCGACCGGAGGGTACGAGACCAGTTGGGGTCAACTTACCGTTCTGTGACTATTTCCGGACTAAATAGGCGAGCCCGGGGCAGCCCGCGGTACAGCACGCCAGGTCCCCTTGGGCTGCCTCACCCGAATAATCGCAACTGACCCGTACGGGCGAGACGAGACAGTAGGGTGGGGCCGGGGTCGGCCGACTGCTCATCCCGCTCGCCGCGGTCAACACGTGGCCGGCCGGCGCCCGCGCCGCCGCGGTGCAGCCCACGGCGATGCTCTTCGACGAATTGTCCGGTGCACTCGACCCGCACCTGGTCGGTAAGCGAGCAGCCAAGGACTTCCTGCCGACGATCCCGATGCGCGAGGGGTCCCGTGTGGGTGTGCGGCTCCGGGGCCGTGCGCCGTCGAAGAAGGAGAGAGGAATGCGTGTCACGCGGGTGGCGGCGATAGTCGTGGTTGCGGCACTCTCATTCACCACCGGTGCCTGCGGTGGCGGCGACAGCGGCCCCGGTGTCATCGAAAAGGCCGCGAAGACAAAGACGCTCGCCATCGGCGTAAAGCCCGACCAGCCGGGCCTCAGCCTGAAGACCGATGGCACCTACGTGGGCTTCGACGTCGAGATCGGGAAGATCGTCGCCAAGGGACTCGGCGTCGACCCGGCCCACATCCAGTGGAAGGAGACCAGCACGCCGAACCGCGAACAGGTCATCAAGGAGGGTACGGTCGACTTTGTCGTGGCCACCTACACGATCAACGACGCGCGCAAGAAGGCGGTCAGGTTCGCCGGTCCGTACTACGTCGCCGGCCAGGACCTGCTGGTCAAGACCGACTCGACCATCAGGGGGCCGGAGGATCTCGACGGCAAGGTCGTCTGCTCGAACGCCGGCTCGACGTCGGCCAGGCGGATCCGGTCGCAGTACCCGAAGGCCCGCTTGCAGCAGTACGACCAGGACTACAGGTGCATCCCGGACCTCGAGTCAGGCGCGGTCGACGCGATGAGCACCGACGACGTTATCCTCCTCGGCTACGCCATGCAGCCGGAAAACGCGGGCAAGTTCAAGCTGGTGGGCAAGACCTTCTCCGAGGAACCCTACGGCATCGGGATGAAGAAGAAGGACAAAGCCGGCTGCGAGAAGATCAACGAGATCCTGAAGGCCGCCGCGCGAGACGGGTCGTACAAAGCGGCCTGGGACGCCACGTTGGGCAAGAGTGGCAACTCGGTACCGACGCTGGACGCCAGCAAAATGAGCCACTGCAGTGCGTGAGCGACCCGAAGGCCGGCGGCGGCAACCGTCGCGATCAGCCCGCCGGGAGGAGCCGGATGGTCCGGTGTTGGTCCATCCAAGATCGGAACTGCGGTGTGGTACATCAACTGGCTCGGCGTGTCCCGGTGTCGGCTCATCAAGGTCGACGGCCTTGACCTTCACCTCGAGGAGCTGGATGCCGTGGACGGAACGCCGGTCCTCGACATCAAGGCCCTGGTCCTCCGAGTTCGGCCCGCGCGGGGAGATCAAGCAACCGACCAGGACGACGCAGATGCTTGGGCTGTACTTCGCGGAGCCCCGCCCAGACGCGGGCGAATCCACCGGACGATGAGCCCGCTGTGAGCCCGGACGCCCACGGATCGGCCGGCACCACCCATCACTGAGGAACAGCCATAGGGGTGCTACCCGGACAGATAGACACCCCTATGGACTGTCAGTAACCCCGAGTCACCATCGGGATTCAACTTCTAATCCCAAGGCCGCAGGTTTGAATCCTGCCGGGCGCACCACCGTCAACGCAGGTCAGCAGCTTTCCGCTCCCGGTCGAGACGATCACCACGGCCTCCGTACAGCCATTCGTACAGCCAAGTCACCCGAAGAGGTGCTTCGCGGCCTCGTCCACGGCGGCCCGCTCGATCTCCGGCAGGACGTGGGCGTAGGTGTTCATCGTCAGCCCGATCTGACTGTGCCCGGGCACCTTCATCACCGTCCGGGGCGAGGCACCGGAGACGTCACGTGACGAGCACGGCGGTGAGCATCGAGAGATACGACTCATGGGCGAGACGCAGGCTGTCAAGGTCGGACGTCTCGAACCACGCCACAGCGTCGTGCTCGTCCGGCGCGGCGTTGACGGGTGTTCCGGTCCACCTGTCGACCAACCAGATCTGCATGTCGAACGTCGCGGTCCGGATCTCATGCATCGGCGGGCTGGACGGCTCCGATGCCGTGATTCCCAACTCCTCCCGAAGCTCGCGGACAAGGCTCTCTTTCGGATCCTCCCCCTCCTCAACATGACCGCCCGGCAGGTCCCACACGTCGGGATACCAACGGCGTCCGGCGCTTCGATGACACAGCAACACCCGATCGCCGTCGCGAAGAACGGCCGTCACAATCCGGACCGGACCGGAGTCGCCAGCGGAGATTGTCATCGGCACACTCTGACCCATGCGGATCTGTCGCGATCAGCGCGCTGAGTCGTCGCGGATCAGTTGGCGGACGACTGTCGCACATCAGTCGACGGAGGACGCAGCCTCACCCGTAGGCCGGCCCTCGGTGTGGCCTGACCGATGATTCTTCCGCGCCGTGCTGGTCTGTACGCCGAGTACCGACTCACGGGAGGCTGACACCATGCGAAAACTGACCTTCGGCATGAACCTGAGCCTGGACGGCTACATCGCCGCGCCCGGCGACGACCTCGGCTGGAGTGTGCCGAGCGACGAGCTGTTCCAGTGGTGGTCCGACCGGGTGAGGGCGACAGGCATGGCGCTGTACGGGCGCAAACTGTGGGAGACGATGAGCTCCCACTGGCCGACCGCCGACCAGCAGCCGGGTGCCACACCGGCGGAGATCGAGTTCGCCCGCCGCTGGCGGGACATGCCGAAGGTGGTGTTCTCCTCGACGACCAGCACGGTCGACTGGAACACCCGCCTGGTCACCGGCGACGCGGTCACCGAGATCACCCGGCTCAAGGCCGAGGACGGCGGCCCCATGGATATCGGCGGCGCCACACTCGCCGCAGTGGCCATGCGGGACGGGCTGATCGACGAGTACGCGATCGTCACCCATCCGGTCCTGGTAGGTGGCGGCACGCCGTTCTTTGCGGCCCTGGACAACTGGGTGAACCTGACCCTGGTGGAGACCCGGACGTTCCCTGACGGCGTGGTCCTGACCAGGTACGAGACCAGGCGCTGAGTACTCCAACCTCGGATCGGCCCGGGCTTCGGGCCGCCCAAGGATCTCGTGGCGCTGTGTTTCGAGGCGATCGTGATACCCGTCCCGGATCACAGACCGTGTATGGCACAAGACACGCCTTGCCGTGCGCTGTCTAAGGGACGTCTCGTAACCCGGCAGGTGTCCCTTGAGGACGATCATCGAAGATGTCCTGATGCAGGTGATCTCCTCAGCCCGGCCGGAGTGGATCTTTCCGTTCACCGGCCTGCAGCCCGCCCAGTTCCGCCGGCTGGTCCGGCTGGTCGCTGAACGTGGCGGGGAGGCCATCGCTGACGGCCGGCCGGGCCGGCAGTGGGCCCTCGACCTGCCCGACCGGGTGCTGCTGGTGGCCGCGTACTGGCGTACCAACCTGACCATGCGGCAGATCGGTCCGCTGTTCGGGGTGTCGCACTCCGCCGCGCACCGGGTCATCGACACCCTCGGACCGCTGCTGGCCCTGGCCCCGGTCCGCCGGCGCCCGGTCGACCAGATCGCGATCGTCGACGGCACTCTGATCCCGACCCGGGATCACCGCCTGGCCGCGCCGAGCAAGAACTACCGCTACTCGACGAACCTGCAGGTCGCCATCGACGCCACCACCCGCCTGGTCATCGCCGTCGGCGACCCGCAGCCAGGCAACCGCAACGACACCATCGTCTACCGCACCTCTGGCATCGACCAGAAGCTGAACGGGCGGCCGGTCATGGCCGACGGCGGCTACCGCGGCAACCCCGACGTGATCATCCCGTACCGCAAGAACCGCGACGGCAGCCCACTGCCGGACTGGAAGCAGGAGCTCAACGCCCAACACCGCACGGTCCGCGCCCAGGTCGAACACGCCCTGGCCAGGATGAAGTGCTGGAAGATCTTGCGCGACTACCGCCGCGCTGCCAGCACATTGACCGACACCGCTTCAGCCATCGCCCATCTCCACAACATCGCCCTCGTCAGGTGAGCACCGACCCGGTCACGGACAACGCCTTCACTGAGTTACGAGACGTCCCTTAGGGACTCGTTACGCAGATCAGAGGGGCTCCGAATGCAGGTCAAGGGACCGTGATGGTTACTTCACACCGAAGAGGTCACTGGTTCGATCCCAGTATCGCCCACGCAGGTCAAAGGCCACTTCCCGGAAACGGGAGGTGGCCTTTCTGTTGCGGTACAGCAGCTAAGTACAGCAGTTCCGTCAGCGGCCCAGTGAATCACCGAGGCGTTTGAGGGCGTCTCTGGTCGCCTTCGTCGATACCTGGGTGTAGATCTCCATCGTTACGGAGAAACGGGCGTGCCTCAGCACCTGCATGGCGACTCTGGGGTGGACGTCCAGGTCGGCTAGCAGCGTGGCGCAGGTGCGCCTGGCGTCGTGGACGGTGATCGGCTTGACGTTGGCCTTCTCGCACCTCGTCTGCCAGGAGCGCTGGAAATTGCGCGGCTCGATTGGCGTGCCGTAGCGGGTGGTGAAGACGAGGTCGGTTTCGTGCCACGCCTTGCTGGCGGCTGCTCGTGCC
>NZ_JAEVHN010000343.1:0-6491 GCF_016803375.1 Micromonospora sp. 4G55 | reverse complement strand
TCGGCGAGGTGGCCAAGGAGAAGGGCACCACGCCGGACGCGCTGAAGGCCAAGCTGCACTTCTTCCCGGGTGGGGACACCGGCGCGCTGGTGAACGTCGCGGGCGTCGGCGTGCTGAAGCGCTCCGCCACGGACCCGGACACCAAGGCCTTCGTCGACTTCCTGCTCAACCCCGAGTCGCAGCGGTACTTCGCCGAGCAGACCTTCGAGTACCCGGCGGTGCTGGGGGCGGGGACGGTTTGCGAGGATGGCCGCATGGCTTACGACGCGACCACGCTGCCCGACGTCTCCGGGCTGACCGTCGGCATCATCGGTGGCACCGGCGACCAGGGGCGGGGCCTCGCCTATCGACTCGCCCGCGCCGGGCAGACCGTGCTGATCGGTTCCCGTTCCGCCGAGCGGGCCGCAGCGGCCGCCGCCGAGATCGCGGCGCTGCCCGGCGTACCGGCCGGTGTGGACGTGACCGGGGCCGACAACGATGAGGTGGCCCGCCGCAGCGACGTGGTGATCATCGCGGTGCCGTGGGACGGGCACGCCGCCATCGTCGCCGCCCTCGCCGAGCCGCTCGCCGGCAAGATCGTGGTCGACTGCGTCAACCCGCTCGGCTTCGACAAGCAGGGTCCGTACGCCCTCCCGGTCCCCGAGGGCAGCGCGGTGCAGCAGGCCGCCGGCCTGCTGCCGAACTCCCGGGTCTGCGCGGCGTTCAACCACGTCAGCGCGCCGCTGCTGGCCGACCCGGAGGTCGACCGGATCGACCTCGACGTGCTGATCTGCACCGAGGACCGGGAGCTGGTCGACATCGTCGGGGCGCTGGCCGCCCGGATCCCCGGCATGCGCGGCGTCTACGCGGGCCGGCTGCGCAACGCCCACCAGATCGAGGCGTTCACCGCCAACCTGATCGCCATCAACAAGCGCTACAAGGCGCACGCCGGCATCCGCGTCACCGACCTCTGACCCGGCGCCGTCCGGCACCCGGTCACGGTCGGTGCAGCGGGTGGCGGCGGTAGGAGCGATCGGGTGGCCCGAACCCGGGGCCGTTCGTCGAGGGCGTGGCAGGGGGCGAACACCGGGGGATTGTGGACCCGGCGAGCGGGGCGGTGAAGGTCGTGGGACGACCCCCACCGCCCCGTCGTCCTAGAAGGTGTGCTCGGCGGCGGGGAACTCGCCGCCGCGTACCTCGTCGGCGAAGCGTCGGGTCGCCTCCGACAGCGTCCCGGCCAGGTCCGCGTAGCGCTTGACGAAGCGCGGCGCCCGGCCGGTACGCAGGCCGGCCATGTCCTGCCAGACCAGCACCTGGGCGTCGGTGTCCGGGCCGGCGCCGATGCCCACCGTCGGGATCGGCAGCTCGGCGGTGATCCGCTTGGCGACCTCGCCCGGCACCATCTCCAGCACCACCGCGAACGCCCCCGCCTCGGCCACCGCCCGGGCGTCGGCGAGCACCTCGTCGGCGGCGTCGCCCCGCCCCTGGACCCGGTAGCCGCCCAGGGTGTGCTCGCTCTGCGGGGTGAAGCCGATGTGCGCCATCACCGGGATGCCGGCGCCGACGATCGCGGCGATCTGGTCGGCGCAGCGCCGGCCGCCCTCCAGCTTCACCGCGTGGCAGCCGCCCTCCTTCATGAACCGCACCGCCGTGCGCAGCGCCTGGGTCGGGCCCTCCTCGTACGAGCCGAAGGGCAGGTCACCGACGATCAGCGAGTGCTTCGTCGCCCGGACCACGGCCCGGACCAGCGGCAGCAGCTCCTCGGCGGTCACCGGCAGGGTGGTCTCGTAGCCGAACACGTTGTTCGCCGCCGAGTCGCCGACCAGCAGCACGGGGATGCCGGCGGCGTCGAAGATCGAGGCGGTGTACTGGTCGTACGAGGTGAGCATCGCCCATCGGTCGCCGCGCTCCTTGGCGGCGATCAGGTCGCGGGTGCGTACCCGCCGGGTGGCCGGGCCGCCGTAGAGGGCGGTCACCTCGGTCGGGGTGGACTCCACCATGACTGTCTCCTTTCCTCGAGGCCGCCGTCGCGGTCCCCGGGTTCCGCCGCGATCGTCGCACCGGACGACCGCCTCACGGCAGGGCACAGTGCAGGATTTCACTCGGCGGATCCGGCGCGGCGGGACCGGGGACCGGTCGCCGCCGCACCGGGAACAGTCCCGCTCAGCCCTGCTCTCGCCAGCGGTTGGTGATCGGCAGCCGGCGGTCCCGGCCGAACGCCTTGATGGAGATCTTCGTGCCCGGAGCGGACTGCCGGCGCTTGTACTCGGCGGTGTCCACCATCCGGAGCACCCGGTCGACGACCGCCGGGTCGTGGCCGGACTCCACCAGCCCGTGGCGGCCCAGGTCGCCGTCGACGTAGCCGATCAGGATCGGGTCGAGCGCGTCGTAGTCGGGCAGGGTGTCGCTGTCCAGCTGGCCCGGGCTCAGCTCGGCCGACGGCGGCTTGCCGATCGAGCTCTCCGGGATCGGCGGGGTCTCGCCCCGGCTGGCCGCGTCGGCGTTGCGCCACTTCGCCAGCCGCCAGATCAGCGTCTTCCAGACGTCCTTGACCGGGTTGAAGCCGCCGACGGAGTCGCCGTACAGGGTCGAGTAGCCCACCGCCAGCTCGCTCTTGTTGCCGGTGGTGAGGACCAGGTGGCCCTCCTGGTTCGACAGCGCCATCAGGATCACGCCCCGGACCCGCGCCTGGAGGTTCTCCACCGTCACCCCGGACAGCGACATGTTGGCCAGGAAGGTGTCCACCATCGGCTGGATCGGCTCGACCCGGTAGTCCAGGCCGGTCCGCTTGCCCAGGTCCTCGGCGTCGGCCCGGGAGTGCTCCGAGGAGTGCTGGCTGGGCAGCGACACCCCGACCACCCGCTGCGGCCCGAGCGCGTCGACGGCGAGCGCGGCCACCACCGCCGAGTCGATGCCGCCGGACAGGCCCAGCACCACCGACGGGAAGCGGTTCTTGTTGACGTAGTCGCGCAGGCCGAGCACCAGCGCCTGCCACACCTCGGCCTCGTCGGCGACCGGTTCCATCACCCCGCCGGCGGCCGCCGGGCCCGTCGGGGCCGGCGGGACGGATCCGACGGTACGGCGGACCACCCGCATCCCGTCGGCCAGCTCATCCTCGTCGCCCCGCGCTCGCCCGCCGCGGGCAGCTCGACGTCGTGCACCAGCAGGTGCTCGACGAACTGCGGGGCGCGGGTGAGCAGGGTGCCGTCGCGCCCACGATCATCGAGTCGCCCTCGAAGACCAGTTCGTCCTGGCCGCCGATCATGTTGACGTACGCGATGGTCGCGCCGGCCTCGGCGGCCCGGCGGCGGACCAGCGGCAGCCGGATGTCGTCCTTGTTCAGCTCGTACGGCGAGCCGTTGATGTTGACCACCAGCCCCACGCCCGCCTGCCGGGCCACCGCGAACGGGCCGCCGGCCTGCCAGAGGTCCTCGCAGATGGTCAGCGCCACGTCCACCCCGCCGACCCGCACGACGGTGAGGGCGTCGCCGGGAAGGAAGTAGCGGTCCTCGTCGAAGACGCCGTAGTTGGGCAGGTGGTGCTTGAAGTACGTGGCCACCACGCGGCCGGAGTGCAGCAGCGCGGCGGCGTTGCGGGCGCCCCGACCCGGCTGGGCGTCCCCGCTGACCTGCGGCGGGCCGTCCGCGTCCAGGTAGCCGACCACGACCGGCAGGTCGCCGAGGCCGTCGGCGGCCAGGTCGGCCGCGAGCTGCTCCAGCGCGGCCTTCGACGCCGCGACGAAGGAGCGGCGGAAGACCAGGTCCTCGACCGGGTAGCCGGTCAGCATCATCTCCGGGAAGGCGACGAGCTGGGCGTCGGCGTCGGCGGCGCGGCGGCTCCAGGTGCGGACCAGTTCGGCGTTGCCGGCGAGGTCGCCGACGGTCGGGTTGACCTGTGACAGGGCGAGACGCAGGGTGGGCATGCCCTCATCTTGCCCCAGCGTCGGCGTACCGACGTGGTGGCCGGGACGAGACGGCGGCCACCCTCCCGGGTGGCCACCGGCGGGCGGGACACGACGGGACGGACGGCGGTGCTTCGCGTAACGTCGGCGTAACGAGGCCCGGGGAGACTGGGCGGTCAGGTCGGGCGCAGCCCGGTCGAAGGCGGACAAAGAGTGTCGCGAGGGGTTGGGGAAGTGGACCGTCAGCAGGAGTTCGTCCTCCGTACGCTGGAAGAGCGGGACATCCGGTTCGTCCGGCTGTGGTTCACCGACGTGCTCGGCACGCTCAAGAGCGTGTCGGTCGCCCCCGCCGAACTGGAGGCCGCCTTCGAGGAGGGCATCGGGTTCGACGGCTCCGCGATCGAGGGCTTCGCCCGGGTCTTCGAGTCCGACATGGTCGCCATGCCGGACCCGACCACCTTCCAGGTCTTCCCCTTCGAGGGCGGGGTCAGCGGCGAGAGCGCCCGGATGTTCTGCGACATCCTGCTCCCCGACGGCGGTCCCTCCTGGGCGGACCCGCGGCACGTGCTGCGCCGGATGCTGTCCAAGGCCGCCGAGAAGGGCTTCACCTTCTACACCCACCCGGAGATCGAGTTCTTCCTGCTGGAGAACGGCCCCCAGGACGGCTCGCTGCCGACCCCGGTGGACACCGGCGGCTACTTCGAGCACACCACCCACGCCGTGGCGCGGGACTTCCGCCGCCAGGCCGTGCTGGCCCTGGAACGGATCGGCATCTCGGTGGAGTTCAGCCACCACGAGGTGGCCCCCGGCCAGCAGGAGATCGACCTGCGCTACGCCGACGCGCTGACCACCGCCGACAACATCATGACCTTCCGGCACGTGGTTAAGGAGGTGGCGCTCTCCACCGGCGTGCAGGCAAGCTTCATGCCGAAGCCCTTCACCGACCAGCCGGGCAGCGGGATGCACACCCACCTGTCGCTGTTCGAGGGGGAGCGCAACGCGTTCCACGACGCCGGCGACCCGATGAAGCTCTCCAAGGTGGCCAAGTCGTTCATCGCCGGCCTGCTGATGCACGCCCGCGAGTACACCGCGGTCACCAACCAGTGGGTCAACTCGTACAAGCGGCTCTTCCCGCTGGCGCTGCCGGACCGGATCACCGAGAGCCCGGCGTACGTCTGCTGGGGCCACCTGAACCGGTCGGCGCTGGTCCGGGTGCCCGCGTACGGCAAGCCGAACTCGGCCCGGGTGGAGGTCCGCTCGCTGGACTCGGCGACGAACCCGTACCTCGCCTTCGCGGTGCTGCTCGGGGCCGGCCTCAAGGGCATCGAGGAGGGCTACGAGCTGCCGCCGGGCGCGGAGGACGACGTCTGGTCGCTGACCAGCGCCGAGCGGCGGGCCATGGGGTACGAGGCGCTGCCGGAGAACCTCGCCGAGGCGATCGACGTGATGGCCGGCTCGGAGCTGATCGCCGAGGTGCTCGGCGAGCACGTCTTCGACTTCTTCCTGCGCAACAAGCGCGCCGAGTGGGAGCAGTACCGCCGCGAGGTCACCCCGTACGAGCGGCAGCGATACCTGTCGCTCTAGGGCGTGTTCCACAGGAACTGGCCGGCCTGCGGCGGGCCCGGACGACGGCCGGCGGCGTTGCGGGGTCTCGGATACAACACCGGTATCCGGGACGACCCCGCCGCCTTGCCGGACCGTCGCCTGGACTCCGCCTCGGCTCGACCGCTCCTGTGGAACACGCCCTGGATCGCGGTGGCGCGGTGCCGCTATCGTCTCGATCACCGCGCCGGCACCCTCGCCGGGCGTAGGAGGCCGGGAGGCAGTCGGTGCTGGAGGATCTGCTCAGCGGGGCGTGGCAGAGCGTGGTGTTCGGGGTCGTCGGGGTGGCCCTGATGGCGGCCGGCTTCCTGCTGGTCGACGTGCTGACTCCGGGGAGGCTGCGCGAGCTGATCTGGGTGCGGCGCAACGGCAACGCCGCGCTGCTGCTCGCCGCCAACCAGCTCGGCATCGCCGGGATCGTCTTCACCGCGATCCTGACCAGCTACAGCGACTTCGCCAAGGGGCTCGCCTCCACGGTGATCTTCGGGCTGATCGGGCTGGCCATCATGGCGCTGGCCTTCTTCGTGCTCGACCTGCTCACCCCGGGCCGGCTCGGCGAGATCATCTGCTCCGACGAGCCGCACCCCGCGGCCCGGGTCAGCGCCGCCACCCACTTCGGCGCCGCGCTGATCGTCTGCGCCTGCATCGCCTGAGCGCCGCTGTCGTACCCCCGGCCTAGGTTGCGGGGGTGAACCGGACCGACCGCCTCTACGCCCTGGTGGAGGAGTTGCGGGCGGTGTCGCCCCGGCCGCGCAGCGCCCGCTGGCTGGCCGGGCGCTTCGAGGTGAGCACCCGCACTATCGAGCGGGACATCAGCGCGCTGCAGGGCTCCGGCGTGCCGATCTGGGCCGAGCCCGGCCGCACCGGCGGCTACGTGGTCGACCGGGCGCACACCCTGCCACCGGTCAACCTGACCGCCGTCGAGGCGGTCGCGATGGCCGTCGCGCTGCACCGGCTCGGCGGCACCCCGTTCGCCGGGGCGGGCGCCACCGCCCTGCGCAAGCTGCTG
>NZ_JAEVHN010000342.1:0-6501 GCF_016803375.1 Micromonospora sp. 4G55 | reverse complement strand
CCGGCGGGCCGTCGGCCGGGGCCGGGCCCGCGGCCCGGCGTACAGGTCGGCGCCGGACTGCCGGTTCCACGGGCCGGTGGGCTCGACGTCACGCTCCGGCCAGGGCAGCGCGGGCGGGCGTTCGGGTCGGTCCCAGCCGCGAGGCTCGGCGCCGCCGTAGGGGTCGGGGTGGGACATCACGCACCGAGCGAAAACGGTACGAGTTCCACCACATGCCGCAAGACCAAGGCCATCCCCTACACGCGTGACTGTTCCGTCCGGTTGACCGGCCCGACGGCCGGCCGATTCCCGCCGTTCACCGCGCGGTGGCCGGGAATCGTGCCGAGCCTACTGCACGGGGCGGCCGGGGGCGGCGGACGAGCCCAGCCGGCCACCGCCACCCGGGCGCAGGGACGGTACGACCAGGCACCGGGCGCTCGCCGGCGGCGCCGGCGACCCGCTTCTCCGGGCGCGGGTGGTGCGGTCCTGCACCCGGGGCGGGCCGTCGTGCGGTTCGAGCTGCACGACGCGTACCAGGGGACGACGCTGACCGAGACGACCCGCAGCGTGCGGATCCCGCGCTGAACGAGGCGAGGCCCGCTCCCCGGGTACGGGGGGCGGGCCTCGGTGGCGTCCGGGACGGGGCGTCCCGTCCGGGCGGCTACACCTCGAGCAGCTCGGTCTCCTTGTGCTTGACCAGATCGTCGACGCTGGCGACGTACCGCTGGGTCAAGTCGTCGAGCTCCTTCTCGGCGCGGCGGCCGTCGTCCTCGCCGACCTCGCCGTCCTTGACGAGCCGGTCCAGCTCTTCCTTGCCCTTGCGGCGGATGTTGCGGATGGCCACCTTGGCCTCCTCACCCTTGTGCCGGGCCACCTTGATCATCTCGCGGCGGCGCTCCTCGGTCATCTGGGGGAGCAGGATGCGCAGCTGGTTGCCCTCGTTGTTCGGGTTCACGCCGAGGTCGGAGTCGCGGATCGCCTTCTCCATGGCGTTGATCTGCGAGTTGTCGTACGGCTTGATGATCACCATGCGCGGCTCGGGGACCGCGATGGAGGCCATCTGGGGCAGCGGGGTGGGGGTGCCGTAGTAGTCGATGACGACCTTGGAGAACATGGCGGCGTTGGCGCGGCCGGTGCGGATGGCGCCGAACTCTTCCTTGGCGTGCTCGATGGCACGGTCCATCTTTTCCTCGGCCTCGAGGAGGGTGTCGTCGATCACCGGTCTCCTCGCCTCCTTCTGTTACTCGTGGTGGGCTCTGCTGCTGTCCGTCGGAGGACCGCCGAGGCGGTCGGCCGGGGGAGTTCAGGCGGTGATCAGGGTACCGATCTTGTCGCCGCCGACGGCGCGAATGATCGTGTCGTCGCCCTGGGCGCCGAAGACCAGCATCGGCAGGCCGTTCTCCATGCAGAGGCTGAACGCGGCGGCGTCGGCCACCCGCAGGTTGCGGCGCAGCACCTCGGAGAAGGTGATCGAGTCGAACTTGCTGGCGGAGGGGTCGATCCGGGGGTCGGCGGTGTAGACGCCGTCGACGCCGTTCTTGCTCATCAGCACCACGTCGGCGCGGATCTCCAGCGCGCGCTGGGCGGCGACGGTGTCGGTGGAGAAGTACGGCATGCCGGCGCCCGCGCCGAAGATGACCACGCGGCCCTTCTCCAGGTGCCGGATGGCGCGCAGCGGGATGTACGGCTCGGCGACCTGGGCCATCGTGATCGCGCTCTGCACGCGGGTCTCGATGCCCTCCTTCTCCAGGAAGTCCTGGAGGGCGAGGCAGTTCATCACGGTGCCGAGCATGCCCATGTAGTCGGCCCGGGCCCGGTCCATGCCGCGCTTCTGCAGCTCGGCGCCGCGGAAGAAGTTGCCGCCGCCGACCACCACGGAGACCTGCACGCCGCGGCGGACCACGGTGGCGATCTGCCGGGCGATGGCCTGGACGACGTCCGGGTCGACGCCGATGGCCCCGCCACCGAAGACCTCGCCGGAGAGCTTCAGCACCACCCGGCGGGCCCGCCCGGGCGGCGGCGCCGTCGGGTCGTCCGCTCCCAGGCTCCGGTCACTCACAACCTGCGTCATCCGCCCCGCCCTTCCCCGCGCGCACGTCCTGCGCGCCGCGTACCGCGCAACTGCCGTTGCCGACCCTATGTGACGAGGAGGCCGCGGTGCCTGTCACGTACACCGGCGGCCTCCTCGTCGACGTTCCCTGCCCTCGGGCGCGTCACACGCCCATCCGGCGGCTCAGGCCTGGCCGACCTCGAACCGCAGGAAGCGGGTCACCTCGATGCCGGCCTCGGCCAGCATCTGCTTCACGGTCTTCTTGTTGTCGGCCACCGACGCCTGCTCGACCAGGACGTAGTCCTTGAAGAAGGCGTTGACCCGACCCTCGACGATCTTCGGCAGCGCCGCCTCGGGCTTGTTCTCCTCGCGGGCGGTCTGCTCGGCGATACGCCGCTCGGACTCGACGACCTCGGCCGGAACCTCGTCCCGGGTGAGGTACTTCGGCCGCATGGCGGCGATCTGCATGGCGGCGGCGCGCGCGTCGGCGTCACCGGCCTCGTCGGTGATGCCGGCGTACTCCACCAGCACGCCGACGGCCGGCGGCAGGTCCTGGCTCTTGCGGTGCAGGTAGACCGCGACGTTGCCGTCCAGCTTGGCGAAGCGGTTGAGCACCAGCTTCTCGCCGATCTTGGCGGACTGCTCCTGGATCAGGTCGGCGACGGTCTTGCCGTTCAGCTCGGAGGCGAGCAGCTCCTCGGCGTTGCTGACGCCGCTGCGCTCGCCGTGCTCGACCAGCTGCTGGGCCAGGGCGACGAACGCCTCGGTCTTGGCGACGAAGTCGGTCTCGCAGTTGAGCTCCAGCAGAGCCTTGCCGGAGTGGGCGATCAGGCCGTTGGCAGCGGTACGGCCGGCCCGCTTGCCCACGTCCTTGGCGCCCTTGACACGCAGGATCTCGACGGCCTTGTCGAAGTCGCCCTCGGCCTCGGTCAGCGCCTTCTTGCAGTCCATCATGCCGGCGCCGGTGAGGTCGCGGAGCTTCTTGACGTCCGCGGCGGTGAAGTTGGACATGACTCTCTCTTCGATGTCGGAACTGCGGGTGGGATGGTCTGGGTGCCGGTTACCCGGATCCGGGCCGGATGTGCCCGGCGTACCCGCCGCTCCCCACCGTCGGTGAAAACGGACGGTGGGGAAGCGGCGGTGCGGTCACTCCGCGGCGGCGGTCGCCGGCTGCTCGGCCGGCTGCTCAGCCTGCTGCGCCGGCTGCTCGTCGGCCTTCTTCGGCTCCTCGAGCAGCTCGCGCTCCCACTCGGCCAGCGGCTCGTCGGCGCCGACCTGGCCGGGCTCCGGCTTCTCGTCGGTGCCCCGGCGGCGGCCGGAGCGGGCGATCAGACCGTCGGCGACGGCGGCGGCCACGACCCTGGTCAGCAGCTCGGCCGAGCGGATCGCGTCGTCGTTGCCCGGGATCGGGAAGTCGACCTCGTCCGGGTCGCAGTTGGTGTCGAGCACCGCGATCACCGGGATGCCCAGCTTGCGGGCCTCGTCGACGGCGATGTGCTCCTTCTTGGTGTCGACCACCCAGATCGCGGCCGGGAGCTTCTGCATGTCCCGCAGACCACCGAGGGTCTTGGTGAGCTTGGTCTTCTCGCGGAAGAGCTGCAGGGTCTCCTTCTTGGTGTAACCGGCGGCGGTGCCGGTCAGGTCACCCAGGGCCTCCAGCTCCTTCATCCGCTGAAGGCGCTTGTACACCGTCTGGAAGTTGGTCAGCATGCCGCCGAGCCAGCGGTGGTTGACGTACGGCTGGCCGACCCGGGTCGCCTGCTCGGCGATGGCCTCCTGGGCCTGCTTCTTGGTGCCGACGAAGAGGATGCTGCCACCCTCGGCGACGGTCCCGCGCACGAACTCGTAGGCCTTCTCGATGTAGTCGAGGGTCTGGCGCAGGTCGATGATGTAGATACCGTTGCGCTCGGTGAAGATGAAGCGCTTCATCTTCGGGTTCCAGCGCCGGGTCTGGTGCCCGAAGTGGACACCGCTTTCCAGCAGCTGACGCATGGTCACGACGGCCATGGTGGGTACTCCTATTGTCCCTGGTTGTCCCGTCCGGCCGGCGGCCGGACGCCTGGCGCCCGGTCGTCGGCCATGACGGACCCGACCAAGATCGGGACCAGGGAGGCCGCCGCCCCACGACGAACCGTGGAGAGGGCGCGCGAGGTCGACCGCGCGAGGCGGTCGCCAGTCGACCAGTGTACGCGCCTGTCGCGCCGCCGGGCTGGCGGGTGCGCGAACCCGCCGGTCCCGATGCTCCGGTCGCGAATTCGGACGCGGCGGCGCCCGGCTCAGCCGGCGGCGAGCGCGGCGGCGAGGAAGAGCACCAGCCCGATGGTCAGGTAGGCGGTCGGCGGGCGCAGCCAGCCCCGCGCCCCGTCGGCCATCGCCAGGCCGCCGGTGCGCAGCCCGTACAGGCCGGCGGCGAAGATCGGCAGCCCGGTGACCAGGAAGGTGCCGACGACGACGTGCGACGTCGAGACCGGGTCGCCGGTCAGGCCGTGCAGCAGCACCCGGAGCGCGGGAAGCTCGAAGACCAGCACCAGCAGACCGAGGATCACCGCCAGCGCCGGCCGGCGGGTCCGGTAGACGCCGTCGGAGGGCCCGCGCGACGGTACGCCGCCTCGGGGCCCACCGCGCCGTCCAGGCGGGGCATGACGGGGGGGCATCGGACCGGTCGGCATCTCCAGCGGGTGCGCCGGCTCGGCGGGGCGGGTCGGCTCGACGATCGGGTACCCGCCCAGCGGGGCGGACCGTACCGGGGCCGGCCGCTCCCCCGCCTCCACGCCCGCCGACCCGGGGCCGCCGAGTCGGTCCACACCGCTGCTCAGCGGCCCGGCACCGGTGGCGGAGAGCCGGTCGACGGAGGTCAGCGGACCCGCGCCGGTGGTGGTGAGGGGGTCGGCGCTCTCCCGGACCGCCCGCCGGCCGGGGCGGTCGCCCGGCAGCTCCCCGGAGACGTCCGGGTCGTCCGCCCGACGCGAGCGGGTCGGGCGGTATCCCTCGGACTCGCCCCGGGACTCACCGAGCGGGTCCGCCGTGCCGTAACGCCCGGTCTGGCCGTACCGTCCCGGGCCGTCCGGATCGGCGAACCGGCCCTCCTCCGCGGCGCGCTGCTCGGGAGTCGGGTACTCGTCGTCCCGGATGCGGGACTCGCCCGCGCCGCGCCAGTCCGGCTCGCCGTAGCCCCGCTCCTGCCCGGCGGGGTACCAGCGCGACTCCTGATCTTCGGGATAGCTCCGTCGTGCGTCCACGTCCGGCACCGTATGCGACCGACCCCACCGGCGCCATCCGTCCCTCTCGGCACCGGTCCGGGCGCTTCGACGGCGGAGCCCTCCCCCGCCCGCGGCGGCCGGCCGTGAGCGCGCTCCCCTAGCACGGGACACCCATGATCGTCCGCCCGTCCACAGGCCGGCTCGTCGTCCACAGGCACCCCGCCGCCGGCCCCGGCGCGGCCGCCGGCCGGACCACCCTGACCGGCATGACAAAGCGGAACCAGGCGGTCGGCGCGTACGGCGAGCGGTGCGCCGTCCGGCACCTGATCGGAGCCGGGCTGCGTCCGGTCGCCCGCAACTGGCGCTGCCCGGACGGGGAGATCGACATCATCGCCTGGGACGGCCGGGTGCTCGCCTTCTGCGAGGTGAAGACCAGACGCACCGACGACTACGGCACCCCGGCCGAGGCGGTCGTGCCGGCCAAGGCCCGCCGGTTGCGCGGGCTCGCCGCCCGCTGGCTGGCCGAGAGCGGAGTCGACGCCGACGAGGTGCGCTTCGACGTGCTGGCGGTCCGGCTGCCCGCCGCCGGCGCGGCCCGCGTCGAGCACCTCAAGGGGGCGTTCTGATGCGTACGCCGGGGGTGCTGGCGTGAGCTACGCCAAGGTGTTCAGCGTGGGGCTGGTCGGGGTCACCGGCCACCTGGTCGAGGTGGAGGCCGACCTGGCCGCCGGGCTGCCGGCGGTGGTCATCTCGGGGCTGCCCGACAGCGCCCTGCACGAGGCGCGCGACCGGGTACGGGCCGCCATCGTCAACTCGGGTCAGCGCTGGCCCAACCGGCGGATCACGCTCAACCTGCTGCCCGCGACGATGCCCAAGTACGGCTCCGCCTTCGACCTGGCCATCGCGGCGGCGGTGCTGGGCGGATCCGGGGAGCTGCCGCTGGTGCCGCTGGACGGCGTGGTGATCCTCGGCGAGCTGGGCCTGGACGGGACGGTCCGGCCGGTGCGCGGGGTGCTGCCGATGGTGGCGGCCGCGGCCCGCGCCGGGCGGGACCGGGTGATCGTGCCGGTGGAGAACGCCGCCGAGGCCGCGGTCATCCCCGGAATCCGGGTCCGGGCGGTCGACACGCTGCACCGGCTGGCCTGCTTCGTCCGCGACGGCAGCCCGTTGATCGAGCCGCCCGCCACGCCGGCGCGCCCCCCGGTCGACGGCCCCGGATCTGGCCGAGGTGGCGGGCCAGGCGCTGGGCCGCCGGGCGCTGGAGGTGGCCGC
>NZ_JAEVHN010000341.1:0-6541 GCF_016803375.1 Micromonospora sp. 4G55 | reverse complement strand
AGGGTGAGCGAGCCGAGCCCCGGCCCGACCTCCAGCGCCACGTCGTCCGGGGCCAGCCCGGCGGCGGTGACGATCCGGCGGACCGTGTTCGGGTCGTGCACGAAGTTCTGGCCGAGCTTCTTGGTGGGGGCGACGCCCAGCCGGGCGGCCAGTTCCCGGATCTCCGCCGGGCCGAGGAGTCCGGTCACGCCCCGTAGCGTATCGGCGGGACCGGGCCCGCTCACCACGGGCCGAAGACCCGGTCGCCGGTGGCGGAGATGGCGGCGCAGAGTTCATCGAGGTCCGCGCCGGTGGTATCGGCCAGGAACCGGACCGTCAGCGGGATCAGGTACGACGCGTTCGGCCGCCCCCGGTGCGGCATCGGGGTCAGGTACGGCGCGTCGGTCTCCACCAGGATCTGGTCGAGCGGGGTGAGCGCGGCGGCCTCCCGCAGCGCGCCGGCGCTGCCGAAGGTGACGGTGCCGGCGAAGCTGAGCAGGTAGCCCCGCCGGACGCACTCGGCGGCGAACTCGGCGTCGCCGGAGAAGCAGTGCAGCACCACGGTGTCCGGCGCGCCCTCGTCGTCGAGGACGCGCAGCACGTCGGCGTGCGCGTCCCGGTCGTGGATCACCAGGGCCTTGCCGTACCGCTTGGCGATGGCGATGTGCGCCCGGAAGCTCTCCTCCTGCGCGGCCCGCCCCTCGTCGCCGGTACGGAAGAAGTCCAACCCGGTCTCGCCGACGCCCCGGACCCGGTCCCGGGCGGCGAGCGCCTCGATCTCGCGCAGCGCCTCGTCGAGGTCGGCCAGCCGGGGCGCCTCGTTCGGGTGCAGCGCGACGGTGGCGAGCACCGCCGGGTACTTCTCGGCGACGTCGGCGCCCCAGTGGGAGGAGCCCACGTCGACGCCGACCTGGACCAGCCGGTCCACGCCGACGGCGGCGGCCACCTCGATCGCGGCGGCGACCGGGTCGTCGGCGGGACCCCCGCCGGGGACTCCGGCCTCGCTGACCGTGATGTCCAGGTGGGTGTGGCTGTCGAGCACGGGGCGGGGCAACGCCTCCGGCGCCGGCGGGAACTCCCCGGCCCGGCGGGCGGCCCGCTGCTTGCGGGTTTCGGTCGGCTCACTCATCGCGGCCAGCATCACACACCACCGCCGGGCCACGTCGCTCAGACGCCATCGACTGTTCACCGGCCTGGCATCCGTCACGCTTAGTGTTTCCGGAATGACCGTCACCCCTCACGCCAGCGACACCGGGCTGCGCGTCGTCCACGAGGGCACGACGTACCCGGCGGAGGAGATCGCCCGGGGCGCGGCGTACGAGTTGTTCCGCGCCGACGAGGCACCCGGTTTCGAGTGGGCGCCCCGGCCGGGCTCGGCGCTGCCGTGGCGCAGGTTCGTCCACGTGACCGAGGTCGGTGCGGTGCAGGGGGCGGCCGAGCCGGCCGAGGAGCCGGAGGCGCCGCTGCTGGTGCCGCTGCACCGGGAGCGCGGCTGGGCGTACGTGCACCAGCTCAGCCAGCAGCCGACGGCGGCCGGGGACCCGACGCTCCGCACCGTCCGCGCCTCGGCCGTGGTGCGGCGCGGCACCCGGATGGTCAAGGTGCTCTCCGCCCAGCAGCTCGCCGGCTACGTGCGGGGTCGGCTGCCGCACGGCTTCTGCTACCGGGAGCACGACGTGGCGCACCTGCGTACGCCGGCGGCGCTGGCGGTGCTGCGCGGCGACGGCGCGGGCGGCGGCGACGACGTGGCGTACGTGCTGCGCTGGCGGGCGGCCGACCCGGTCGACTACGAGGTGCCGGTCGGCCCGGCGCACCGGGGCCTGCTGGCGCTGCCGCCCCGGGACCGGCTCGGACCGCCGGTGCTGGGCACCGGCTTCGTGCCGAGCAACGCGCAGCTGATCCCGGAGTTCGTCACCCGGGACTGCGCCGACCTGCCGCTGCCGGCGAACGCCACCCTGCTCGCGTACACCGCCGAGGGGGTGGAGGTGGTGCTCTACAGCTATCAGGCGGAGCAGCGCGGCTGGCTGCGGATGGTCGGCCCGCAGTGGCGGCACCTGCTCGCCGGGGTGCCGGAGCTCTCCCCCGACCAGGAGTACCTGCCCACCGGCGACGCGCCCCGCTCCACGCAACTGGTCGGCCGCCACGGCGGCATCGAGTACGAGGCGGTGGCCGACCTGCCCGGCGGCTTCCGGGTGCTGGCGATGACCCGGGCCGCCCGCTACCCGGTCGAGTGGGTGGCCCGCCGGCTGCGCTACGCCCGCTGGCGGGACGTGCCGTGCCTGGTGTTGCGGGAGGAGGCGGGGTGGCTGCGGTTGCGGCTGTGCCGACCGGACCCGGACTCGGTGGTCGACACCGGGTCGCAGTGCCACGAACGGGGTGTCTACGAGACGTGGGCGCCGGGGGCGGAGGTCACCGACGATCGGGTGGTGGACCTGCCGTACCCGCAGGCATGACCGGGGGTGGATCGGGAAGACGCGGGCGCCCGACATCCCACGGAACCAGGAGACGCCGGATGCCCTTCCTCACCGTCGGCGCGGAGAACTCCGGGCCCATCGACCTGTACTACGAGGACCACGGCTCGGGTCAGCCGGTCGTGCTGATCCACGGCTACCCGTTCAACGGGGCCACCTGGGAGAAGCAGACCATCGCCCTGCTCAACGCCGGGTACCGCGTGATCACCTACGACCGGCGCGGCTTCGGCGCCTCCGCCCAACCTGCGACCGGGTACGACTACGACACCTTCACGGCCGACCTGGACGTGCTGATGACCGAGCTGGACCTGCGCGACGCGGTGCTGGTCGGCCACTCGATGGGCACCGGCGAGGTGACCCGCTACCTGGGCCGGTACGGGTCGCAGCGGGTCAGCCGCGCGGCGCTGCTGGCCCCGCTGGCCCCGTACCTGATGAAGACGGCGGACAACCCGGAGGGGGTCGACCGGCAGGTCTTCGACGGGTTCCGGATGGCCGTGCGGGCCGACCGGTTCGCGTACCTGACCGAGTTCTGCAAGACGTTCTTCAACTGGGACGAGAACAAGGGCGAGCGGGTCAGCGAGGAGGCGTTGCGGGCGCACTGGATGATCGGTGCGAAGTCGTCGGCGACGGCCATGCACGACTGTTTCGCCGCCCTGTCGTCGGACTTCCGGGGCGACCTGCCCGGCATCGACGTGCCGGTGCTGATCGTGCAGGGCGACAAGGACGCGGTGCTGCCGTACCCGGTCACCGGTCAGCGGCTCCAGCCGATGCTGCCCACCAGCCGGCTGGTGACCCTGCCGGGCGCGCCGCACGGGATTCCGTGGACGCACGCCGACGAGGTGAACCGGGAGCTGCTGACGTTCCTGGGAGCGATGGCCCCGGCCTGACCGTCGACCGCGGCAGGCATGACGCATGACGCAGGTCGGTCGGGGAAAGCGCAGGCGTCAGTGACCATCAGCCCATCGGGAGACGAGCATGCCCTTCATCACCGTGGGGACGGAGAACGCCGCCCCCGTCGACCTGTACTACGAGGACCACGGCTCGGGTCAGCCGGTGGTGCTGATCCACGGCTTCCCGTTCAGCGGCGCGACGTGGGAGAAGATGAGCGGCCCGCTGCAGGCGGCCGGCTACCGGGTGATCACCTACGACCGGCGCGGGTTCGGCGCCTCGGCCCAGCCGGCGTTCGGATACGACTACGACACCTTCACCGCCGACCTCGACGTCCTGATGACCGAGTTGGATCTGCGCGACGCGATCCTGGTCGGGCACTCGATGGGCACCGGCGAGGTGACCCGCTACCTCGGGGCGTACGGCTCGGACCGGGTGGACCGGGTAGTGCTGATGGCCCCGCTGGCGCCGTTTCTGTTGCAGACCGCCGACAACCCGGAGGGTGTCGAGAAGAGCCTGTTCGACGGGTTCCAGCAGGCGATAATCGCCGACCGGTTCGCCTTCCTGAGCCAGTTCTGCGAAGCGTTCTTCAACTACAGCGAGAACAAGGGCAAATGGGTGAGCGAGGAGGCGTACCGGGCGCACTGGAACATCGGCGCGACGGCGTCGGCGAAGGGCACCCACGACTCGGTGGACGCCTGGCAGACCGACTTCCGGGGCGACCTGCCGAACATCAACGTCCCGGTGCTGATCATCCAGGGCGACAAGGACAACGTGCTGCCGTACCCGAAGACGGGTCAGCGGTTGCAGAACATGCTGTCCAACGTCAAGTTGATCACCCTGAAGGGGGCGCCGCACGGCACGCCGTGGACGCACCCGACAGAGGTGAACCAGGCGATCATGGAGTTCATCGGCGCGCCGAGGATGGCGCGCGCCTGACCGGGTGACGACGGCGGCCCCCGAGAGACCTCGGGAGCCGCCGTCACCGCCTGACGCTCAGCCGGCCAGCCGGGCCAGCTCCTCGTCGACGATGGACGGGTCGAGCTTGCGGAACACCGGCTTCGGCGCGGCCAGCGGCCGGCCCGCCTCCACCGGTACGGACTCCCAGCGCGCCCCGACCGTGTAGTCGCCGGTCAGCACCGGGTACGCCGGCCCCCCGTCGAGGTCGTCGACCTCCTCGATCACCGGCATCGGCGCGTGCACGCCGGTGCCGCCGAGCAGCTCGTGGATCTTCTGCGCGGAGTGCGGCAGGAACGGGGTGAGCAGCGTGTTGGCGTCGCTGACCACCTGGAGGGCGACGTGCAGGATCGTGCCCATCCGCGGCTTGTCCGCCTCGTCCTTGAGCTTCCACGGGGCCTGCTCGGAGAGGTACTTGTTGGCCTCGGCGACCACCTTCATCGCCTCGCCGATGGCCTGCTTCTGCCGGTGCTTGGCGATCAGGTCGCCGACGACGGCGAAGCCGGCCCGGGCGGTGGCGAGCAGCGCCTCGTCGGCCTCGGTGAGCCCGGCCGGGTCGACCGGCGGGATCGCGCCGAAGTTCTTCGCCGCCATCGAGACCGACCGGTTGACCAGGTTGCCCCAGCCGGCGACCAGCTCGTCGTTGTTGCGGCGGAGGAACTCCGCCCAGGTGAAGTCGGTGTCGTTGCTCTCCGGGCCGGCGACGGCGATGAAGTAGCGCAGCGCGTCGGCGTCGTAGCGCTCCAGGAAGTCCCGGACGTAGATGACCACCTTGCGGGACGAGGAGAACTTGCGCCCCTCCATGGTCAGGTACTCGCTGGAGACCACCTCGGTGGGGAGGTTCAGCCGGCCCAGCTCGCCCGGCTCGCCGTCGCCTGCGCCCTCACCGGAGTAGCCGGAGAGCAGCGCCGGCCAGATCACCGAGTGGAAGACGATGTTGTCCTTGCCCATGAAGTAGTAGCCGCGGGCGTCCTTGCCCTCGCCGTCGGCCGACCACCACTTCCGCCAGGCCTCCGGGTCGCCCGTACGGCGGGCCCACTCGATGGAGGCCGACAGGTAGCCGATCACCGCGTCGAACCAGACGTAGATCCGCTTGTCGCCGCGGTCGCGCCAGCCGTCGAGCGGGATCGGCACGCCCCACTCCAGGTCCCGGGTGATGGCCCGGGGCTGGAGGTCGTCGAGCAGGTTCTTCGAGAAGCGCAGCACGTTGGGCCGCCAGCCCTCCCGGGTGTCCAGCCACTGCCGCAGCACGTCGGCCAGGGCGGGCAGGTCCAGGAAGAAGTGCTCGGTCTCGACGAACTTCGGCGTCTCGCCGTTGATCTTCGACTTGGGGTCGATCAGGTCGACCGGGTCGAGCTGGTTGCCGCAGTTGTCGCACTGGTCGCCGCGGGCGCTGTCGTAGCCGCAGATCGGGCAGGTGCCCTCGATGTAGCGGTCCGGCAGGGTCCGGCCGGTGGACGGGGAGATCGCGCCGGTGGTGACCTTGGGCACGATGTAGCCGTTGCGGTGCAGCCCCTGGAACAGCTCCTGCACCACCGCGTAGTGGTTGCGGGTGGTGGTGCGGGTGAAGAGGTCGTAGGAGAGCCCCAGCGCCCGCAGGTCCTCGGCGATCACCCGGTTGTACCGGTCGGCCAGCTCGCGGGGGGTGACCCCCTCGGCGTCGGCCTGCACCTGGATCGGGGTGCCGTGCTCGTCGGTGCCGGAGACCATGAGCACGTCGTGGCCGGCCATCCGCATGTACCGGGCGAAGACGTCGGAGGGAACGCCGAAACCGGAGACGTGGCCGATGTGGCGCGGGCCGTTGGCGTACGGCCAGGCGACCGCCGCGAGAACGTGACTCATGACCAGCAAGCCTAGTGACCGCGCCCCGGTGGCCGCGAACCAATAGGCCTCCCCGTGTCGGGACCGACACCGCCGACGGTCGATCCACCCCCGGCCGTTCGTCCGATTTGTCGCCGACACGCGGCCTGAGCTGCCCGGCCCCTCCCCCGACGCGGTGTCCAATGAACGCCGTGACTGGCAGACGAGCGGCACCCGGGCGCGGCGAGAAGTCCCCGGGCACCAGGACGGACCCGCCGGCCGCACCGGCGCCGGGGTGGCGCGGTCGCGCCCCAGCCGCGGGTGGTGCCGGGACCGGACGAGACGCCGGTCGAGGTCGAGCCGACCACCGGCGCGCCGGTCGACGCGGTGCCGCGCCGGGTTCCGGTGCGTCAGCCGGCGCGCGGCCCGCGCGTCGATCGCGCCAC
>NZ_JAEVHN010000340.1:0-6565 GCF_016803375.1 Micromonospora sp. 4G55 | reverse complement strand
GGCGCCGGCCGGGCCGCGACCGGCCGACCGAAGCGGCCGGCGGTCCGGGCCGGCCCGGACGAGGAGGAGCCCGTCGGCGGGCTGCAGGCGCGCCGCTCCGAGCTGCGCCGGCAGATGCGCGAGCGGCGCCGGCTCCGGCTGGGCATCCTGGTGCTGGTCAGCGTGGTGCTGCTCGGCGCGATCCCGCTCTACTTCGGCCTCCGTACGCTCAGCCACGATCCGGTCTTCGACACCCTCGACGAGCTGGACGTGCCCGGCTGGGCGGCGGCGCAGACGGTCGACAACGTCAGCGGCAGCCGCTGGTGCCTGCAGGACTGCCGGCTGCGGGAACGCACGGTGGAGTCGGAGCGGGCGCCGGAGGAGACCGCCGGGGTGTACGAGGCGGCGCTGCGCAAGGACGGCTGGGAGCCCTGGCAGGTCAGCCGCTGCCCGGAGCAGAAGGAGAAGGGCCGGTACACCTGCTGGCGCCGCGACGAGCTCACCCTCGACCTGTGGGTACGCGAACCGACCTGCGCGGCGCCGCCGGCCGCCGGGGAGTCGACGGTCCCGCCGTCCACCGAGGCGTCGCCCGCTGCGGGGACGTGTGCCGGCTCGTTGGTGTCGGTGAAGGTCCGCAACGCGATCGACGACGAACGGACCCGGCCGCAGCCGAGCACGGACCCGTCGCTGACCGGTGAGGATCCCTTCCCGACGTTCACCGAGGATCCGCTCGAGAAACTGACACGCTCACCGTCCTGAGCCGGTTTTCATCACGGACGGTAGGGTCTGGGGCTGGCGTGCCCGCCCGCTCCCGCCCGGCCCCTCGTGGGCGCGGAGCGACGGCGGGCCCGGAGACGGTCGCGCGTTCCGGACACCTCGTTCCGGAACTCTGCTTGAGGAGGACATGCGTGGATGGTGGACAGATCGCTGCGCTGATCGCGGCCGGCGCGTTCCTGATGCTGGTGCTCGTGCTGGCGGTGCCGATCCTGCGCCTGCGGCACACCGTGGACGCCACGACCCGGATGATCAACGACATCAACGAGCAGACCACCCCGCTGCTGGGGGACGTGAACACCACGGTGAAGAACGTCAACACCGCCCTCGAGCAGGTGCAGACCTCGCTGGACGGGGTGAACCTCCAGCTCGCCAAGGTCGACACCATGACCAGCCACGCGCAGAACGTCACCGCCAACGTGGCGAACCTGGCGACCGTCGTCTCCGCCGCCGCGGCCAACCCGCTGGTCAAGGTGGCCGCCTTCGGGTACGGCGTACGCCGGGCCGCCTCGGCCCGCCGGCACGCCGAGACCGAGCGTGAGGTGCGCGACACCATCAAGCAGCAGCGCCGTGCCGCGCGGCGCGGCGACCGCTGAGCCGGTCGGCGACGAGCCGGAGGGATGAGAGCATGAGGCGACTGTTCTGGCTGGGCATCGGCCTGGCCGTGGGCGTGGTGGTGGTCCGCAAGGCGACCCGCACCGCGCAGGCGTACACCCCGGCCGGAATCGCGAGCGGGCTCTCCGAATCCGCTGGCAGCCTGGTCGAGTCGCTGCGTAGCTTCGTGGAGGACGTACGGGTCGGGATGGCCGAGCGCGAGCAGGAGATCCACGAGGCGTTCGCCCGGGGCGAGGCGTTCGACGACCAGTTCGCCGAGCTGCGGGAGGACCCGCGCATCGGCGATCGAGAAATCTTTCCGGAGGAACACCAGCGATGAAGACGGCGGAGATCAAGCGGCGGTACCTCGCCCACTTCGAGGCGAACGGGCACACCGTGGTGCCGTCCGCTCCGCTGCCCGCCATCAGCGACCCGAACCTGCTGTTCGTCAACGCCGGCATGGTGCAGTTCGTCCCCTACTTCCTCGGGCAGCAGACCCCGCCGTACCGGCGGGCGGTCAGCGTGCAGAAGTGCATCCGCACCCCGGACATCGACGAGGTCGGCAAGACCAGCCGGCACGGCACGTTCTTCCAGATGAACGGCAACTTCTCCTTCGGTGACTACTTCAAGGACGGGGCGATCCCGCTCGCCTGGGACCTGGTCACCAAGCCGATCGCCGAGGGCGGCTACGGGCTGGACCCGGAGCGGATCTGGCCGACGGTCTACCTCGACGACGACGAGGCGTTCCAGATCTGGCGCTCGGTGGGCGTGCCGGCCGAGCGGATCGTCCGGCGGGGCAAGGCCGACAACTTCTGGTCGATGGGCATTCCCGGTCCGTGCGGCCCCTGCTCGGAGCTGTTCTACGACCGCGGTCCGGAGTACGGCCGCGAGGGTGGCCCGGCGGTCGACGAGGACCGCTACATGGAGTTCTGGAACCTCGTCTTCATGCAGTACGAGCGGGGCCCGGGCACCGGCAAGGAGAACTTCCCGATCCTGGGTGACCTGCCGGCGAAGAACATCGACACCGGCATGGGCCTGGAGCGGATGGCCTCGATCCTCCAGGGCGTCGACAACCTCTACGAGATCGACGAGGTCCGGCCGATCCTCGACCGGGCGGCCGAGCTGACCGGCAAGCGGTACGGCGCCCAGTCCGGGCACGTGGCCAGCGAGTCGCACCCCGACGACGTGCGCCTGCGGGTGGTCGCCGACCACGTGCGGACCGCGCTGATGCTGATCGGCGACGGGGTGACCCCGAGCAACGAGGGTCGCGGCTACGTGCTGCGGCGGATCATGCGCCGGGCGATCCGGGCGGTGCGCCTGCTGGGCTACCAGGACCGGGCGCTGCCTGAGCTGCTGCCGGTGGCCCGGGACTGCATGTCCCCGTCGTACCCGGAGCTGGCGGAGGAGTTCGACCGGATCTCCCAGTACGCGTACGCCGAGGAGGACGCCTTCCTGGCCACGCTGCGCGCCGGCACCACGATCCTGGACACCGCCATCGCCGAGACGAAGTCGGCCGGCAGGCCGGCCCTCTCCGGCGACAAGGCGTTCCAGCTGCACGACACCTACGGCTTCCCGATCGACCTGACCCTGGAGATCGCCGCCGAGCAGGGCCTGCAGGTGGACGCCGATGGCTTCCGCCGGCTGATGGCCGACCAGCGCAACCGGGCCAAGGCCGACGCGCAGGCCCGCAAGACCGGGCACACCGACGTGTCGGCGTACCGGTCGGTGCTGGACGCGGGCGGGGCGGTCGAGTTCACCGGCTACACCGAGCTGAACCGGGAGTCCCGGGTCCGCGCGGTGCTCGCCGACGGCGCCCAGGTGGGTGCGGCGGTCGAGGGCGACACCATCGAGCTGGTGCTGGACACCACCCCGTTCTACGCCGAGGGCGGTGGCCAGCAGCCGGACCAGGGCCTGATCACCGTGGGCGGCGGCCAGGTCGAGGTCTTCGACGTGCAGCAGCCGGTGCCGGGGTTGATCGTGCACCGGGCCAGGGTGCTGCGCGGCGAGGTGCGCGCCGGGGAGACCGGGTACGCGGAGATCGACGTGAGCCGGCGGCGGGCCATCTCCCGCTCGCACACCGCGACCCACCTGGTGCACCAGACGATGCGCAACTTCCTCGGCGAGTCGGCGACCCAGGCGGGTTCGCTGAACGCGCCGGGCCGGCTGCGGTTCGACTTCAACACCCCGACCGGGGTGGCGCCGAGCGTGCTGCACGACGTGGAGCAGCAGGTCAACGAGGTGCTCCTGGCGGACCTGGAGGTGCACGCCTTCATCACCACGCAGGAGGAGGCGCGTCGGATCGGCGCGATGGCGCTCTTCGGCGAGAAGTACGGCGAGCGGGTCCGGGTCGTCGAGGTCGGCGACTACGCCCGGGAGCTGTGCGGCGGCACCCACGTGGCCCGCTCGGCGCAGCTCGGCCTCGTCAAGATCCTCTCCGAGGCGTCGGTGGGCTCGGGCGTGCGCCGGATCGAGGCGCTGGTCGGCATGGACGCGTTCGGCTTCCTGGCCCGCGAGCACCTGCTGGTCACCCGGCTGGCGGAGCTGTTCCGGGTGCCCGGCGACCAGGTGGCCGACCGGGTCGAGCAGACCGTGACGCAGCTGCGCGACGCGGAGAAGGAGCTGGAGAAGCTCCGGGCCCAGCTGGTGCTGGGCGGCGCCGCGGCGCTCGCCGGGCAGGCGAAGGACGTCCGGGGCGTGGCGTACGTCGGCACCGAGGCGCCGGAGGGCGCGGCCGGCAACGACGTGCGGACCCTGGCCCAGGAGATCCGCGGCAAGATCGACCCGGCCCGGCCGGCGGTGGTGGCCGTGGCGGCCCGCGCCAACGGCAAGGCGTCCCTGGTGGTGGCCGTGAACGCGGCGGCCCGGGGTCGTGGGCTCGCGGCCAACGACCTGGTCAAGGCGGCGTTCTCCGGCCGCGGCGGGGGCAGCCCGGACGTCGCCCAGGGTGGCGGCCTGCCGGCGGCGGAAGCGCCGAACCTGCTGCTCACGGTCGAGAAGGCGATCGCCGAGGCGTGATCATGCACCATGGAACCCAGGGCGGACCGACCCGGTCCGCCCTGGCCCGTTCCGCCCCGGAAGTGGTCCGCCGTGGGTGAGTTGACCCGGGGCGTCCGGCTCGGCGTGGACGTGGGGCAGGTCCGGGTCGGGGTCGCCCGGTCGGACCCGCACGGCGTCCTGGCCACCCCGCTGGTCACCCTCGCCCGGGACCTGACGGCGGCGCCCGACGCGGTGCCCAGCGACATGGCGCAACTGGCGCAGCTGGTCGCCGAGCACGAGGCGGTGGAGGTCGTACTCGGCCTTCCGGTCAACCTCGCCGGTAAGCTCGGTCCGGCGGCGCGCCACGTGACGGCGTACGCAGACCGTTTGGCCGATGTAATAGCGCCGGTTCCGGTGACGCTCACGGACGAGAGGATGTCGACCGTCGTCGCGTCTCGTAGGCTGGCGGAGCGAGGCGTCCGGGGAAAGCGCCAACGCGCGGTGGTTGACCAGGCCGCCGCGGTCGAGATCCTGCAGAGCTGGCTGGAAGCGCAGCGGAGGCGGACGGAATGATCGACGATCTGGACCTCGGGTTCGACGAGCCGGAGAGGGGTGAGAAGGGCCGGCACCGACGCGGCTTCGTCGAGCGACGCAACGGCAGGTCCGGTGGCCGGGGGAAGACCATCTTCGCCCTGTTGATGGCGCTCGTCCTGTTGGGTGGCATCGGCGGCGGCGCCTTCTACGGCTTCGACCGGGTCCAGAACTACTTCGTCACCCCCGACTACGACGGCTCCGGCACCGGCGAGGCGATGGTCGAGGTGAAGCAGGGTGCGCTGATCGCCGACATCGGCGACGCCCTCGTCGCCGCCGACGTGGTGAAGAGCACCAAGGCCTTCATCGAGGCGGCCGAGGCGAACGCGCTCAGCAAGAACATCCAGCCCGGCCTCTACAAGGTGCGCAAGCAGATGAGCGCGGAGAAGGCCCTCGCCATGCTGCTCGACCGGAAGAACAAGGTCACCAACCAGGTGACCATCCCCGAGGGCCGCACCGCCAAGGACACCTACAAGCTGCTCTCCGAGAAGACCAAGATCCCGGTCAAGGAGTTCGAGGTCGCCGCCAAGGACCCGGAGGCGCTGGGCGTGCCGGACTGGTGGTTCGTCCGCAAGGACGGCAAGAAGGTCACCAAGTCGATCGAGGGCTTCCTCTACCCGGACACCTACGAGGTCGCGCCGAAGGCGACCGCCGAGGGCCTGCTCAAGGACATGGTCGACAACTTCCTCAGCGTCACCGGTGAGATGAAGTTCGCCGAGCAGGTCCAGGAGAAGCGGGGCGGGATCAGCCCGTACGAGGCGTTGATCGTCGCCTCCATGGCCCAGGCGGAGGCCGGCAACGCCGACGACCTCGGCAAGATCGCCCGGGTCGCGTACAACCGCGCCTACACGGGCAAGTTCCCGTGCAGCTGCCTGGAGTTCGACGTGTCGGTGAACTACTACTGGCAGCTCACCGGCAAGAAGACCAAGGCGTCGAAGGACATGACCACCGCGGACATCCGCGACCCGAAGAACCCGTACAGCACCCACGCCCACCCCGGCCTGACCCCGACCCCGATCAACAATCCGGGCAAGCAGGCGTTGCAGGGGGCGATGGACCCGCCGGAGGGCGGCTGGCTCTTCTTCGTCGCGATCGACAAGCAGGGGCACTCGGCCTTCGCCTCCACCAATGCCGAACACGAGCGCAACATCGAGAAGGCGAAGCAGAACGGGGTGCTCTGAGTCGCTACGCTGCCCTGGTCCGATCGTGGTCCGCGAAGGGGGAGTGACGTGACGGTGCACAGGGCCGCCGTGCTCGGCAAGCCCATCGCGCACTCGCTCTCCCCGGTGATCCACAACGCCGGCTACGCCGCCGCCGGGCTCACCGGGTGGTCGTACACCCGGGTGGAGTGCGCGGCCGCGGAGCTGCCGGCCCTGGTCGCCGGCCTCGGCCCGGAGTGGGCCGGGTTGTCGGTGACCATGCCCGGCAAGGAGGCGGCGCTCGCGGTGGCCGACGCCGTCTCGCCGGTCGCCGCCGCCGTCGGCGCCGCCAACACCCTGGTACGCCGTCCCGACGGCTCCTGGTACGCCGACAACACCGACGTCAGCGGCATGGTCGAGGTGCTGACCTCCGCCGGGGTGGCGCCGGGCGCACGGTGACCGTGCTCGGCGCTGGCGGCACCGCCCCGCGCGGCGCTGGCCGCGGCGGCCCG
>NZ_JAEVHN010000339.1:0-6578 GCF_016803375.1 Micromonospora sp. 4G55 | reverse complement strand
CCGGGTGGGGCCGCCCGCCGTCGCGGGTACGCCGGACCGGTCCGGCCTACGGGATCGGCGTACGCTGGCGGGACGGTTCCGGCATCGGCGGGGCCGGGCCAGTGCCGGCGCGGGCCGGTCAGCGTGGAGAGGGTGGCGCGGAGGTCATGACGACCGACGAGGGCCGGGTGTCGCTGCGGCGCATCCTGCGGCGGCTCACCGCGAGCGAGGCCGAGATCGAGGCGCAGGAGCTGCAACGGGAGAGCGCCGAGTGCGGCGGAGTGCCGGCCCGGCAGTGCGTGCGCGGCCAGGTGGTCTCGGTCGCCGGCCGGCTCCGCACCGTGGTCTACACCCCGCGAACCAACCTGCCGACGCTGGAGGCGGACCTCTACGACGGCAGCGACGTGGTGACCCTGGTCTGGCTGGGCCGGCGGCACATCGCCGGCATCGAGCCGGGGCGGCACCTCACCGCCCGCGGCCGGGTGGCCGTCCGGGACGACCGCAAGGTCATCTACAACCCGTACTACGAGCTGGAGTCGCCGAAGTGACGACGGGACAGCAGCCGGCCACCGCGCCGCAGACGCCCCCGGAGGACGAGGGGCAGCTGCCCAGCCTCGCCGAGCAGATGGCCGACCAGCTCGGCGGCTGGCGGGGCCTGGTCGAGTCCAGCATTCCCGTGCTGGTCTTCGTGCTCGCCAACATCGTGGGCGACCTGCGGCCCGCCGTGATCGCCTCGGTCGGCGTTGCGGTGCTGATCGCCGTCGCGCGGCTGGCCCAGCGGCGCCCGGTCCGGCACGCGGTCAACGGGCTGGTCGGCATCGCCATCGGCGCGTTCATCGCCTGGCGCACCGGCGACGAGCGGGACTTCTACCTCCCCGGCATCCTCTACGGCATCGCCTACGGGGTGGCCCTGCTGATCTCGGCGGCGATCCGCCAGCCGCTGGTCGGCTGGATCTGGTCGGTGCTGGTCGCCAAGGGGCGCTCGGAGTGGCGCGACGATCCCCGGCTGGTGCGCACCTTCACCCAGCTCACCGTGCTCTGGGGCGTGGTCTGGCTGGCCAAGGTGGGCGTGCAGGCCGCGCTCTACCTGGCCCACCAGGACACCGCGCTGGGCGTGGCCCGGCTGGCGCTGGGCTACCCGCCGTACGCGCTGCTGCTGCTGATCACCGTCTGGACGGTCCGCCGGGTGACCCGGCAGGGCGCGCCGGAGCCGCTGCCCGGCGCCTGAGCCCGTCCGGCCACCCGCCGGGCGGCGAGGCTCGGCCGGCCTGCCCGGCTGCCCCGCCGGGCGCCGGACCGAACGCCTGCCCTGCCGACCGGCTCAGGCGTTGCCGCGGGTCCGCTCGACGCTGTCCGGGCCGAGGATCACCGCGCGGACCTCGTCCTCCACCTCGGCGGTGCAGACGAAGATCAGCTCGTCGCCGGCCTCGATCGGGTCGTCCGGGCTGGGCACCAGCACCCGCTTGCCGCGCAGGATCGCCACCAGCGCGGCGTCCCGGGGGATCGGCACCGCGTGGATCGGCTGGCCGACGTAGGGCGCGGTCGGCGGCAGGGTGATCTCGACCAGGTTCGCCTCGCCCTGCCGGAAGGTCATCAGCCGGACCAGGTCGCCGACGGTGACCGCCTCCTCGACCAGCGCGGCCATCACCCGCGGCTTGCTGACCGCCACGTCGACGCCCCACTGCTCGGTGAAGAGCCACTCGTTCTCGGCCCGGTTCACCCGGGCGACCACCCGGGGCACCGCGAACTCGGTCTTGGCCAGCAGCGACACCACCAGGTTGACCTTGTCGTCACCGGTCGCCGCGACGACCACGTCGCAGCCGGCGACGTTGGCCTCCTCCAGGCTGGTCAGCTCGCACGCGTCGGCCAGCACCCAGTCGGCGGCCGGCACCCGGTCCGGGCGCAGCATCCGGGGCTGGCGCTCGATCAGCATCACCTGGTGGCCGTTGTCGATCAGCTCCTGGGCGATCGACCGGCCGACGTTGCCGGCGCCGGCGATGGCGATCCGCATGCTCAGAGCCCTCCTTCGGGCGGCGTCGCGGCCACCGCGGTGACCGAGGCGGCGATGTCGTCGGTGACCAGCACGTAGAGCTGGTCACCCTCCTGCACGACGGTGGAGGCCGTGGGCAGCGTGCCGATGCCGAAGCGGATCAGGTACGCCACCCGCGCGCCGGCCGCCTCCTCCAGCTGGTGCAGCGGCCGCCCGACCCACTCCTTGTGCACCGGCACCTCGACGATCGAGACGGTGCTGGTGGGGTCGCGGAAGATCTCGATGTTGCCCTCGGGAACAAGGTGCCGCAGCATCCGGTCGGCCGTCCACCGGACGGTGGCCACGGTGGGGATGCCGAGCCGCTCGTAGACCTGTGCCCGGCGCTGGTCGTAGATGCGGGCGGCGACGCGGGAGACGCCGAACGTCTCGCGGGCCAGCCGGGCCGAGATGATGTTGGAGTTGTCGCCGCTGGAGACGGCGGCGAAGGCGTCCGCGCGCTCGATGCCGGCCTGGCGCAGCACCTCGCCGTCGAAGCCGGCGCCGGTGACGGTGATGCCGGCGAAGTCGGGCCCGAGGCGGCGGAACGCGTCGGCGTCCTGGTCGATCACCGCCACCGAGTGACCCCGGGACTCCAGGCTGTGGGCGAGGGTCGAGCCGACCCGGCCACAGCCCATGATCACGACATGCACTGGTGTCCCTCCCAAAGGTGCCGCCCGTTCGGCGGACGGCGGCGCTCTCTGCGAGCGTGCCACGTCCGCCGAGCCGACGGGGGACCGACCGTACCGCGCGGGTGTGCGGGGTGGTGATCAGGCACCCCCGACGGGTCGTACCCTTAGCGCTTGTGGCCAGTCCCACCTCGCTGCTGAAGCGACTCCTCGTCGTCGACCCTTCCGGTCCGACCGGCTCCAGCACACCCTTCTCCCCAAGCGCATCGCCCTGCCGGTCTTCGCCTCCGACGCCCTCTCCAGCGTGGCGTACGCGCCCGACGAGATCCTGCTGACGCTGTCGATCGCCGGGGCGTCGGCGTTCCTCTTCTCGCCGTGGATCGCCCTCGCGGTGGTCGTGGTGATGCTGACCGTGGTGGCCAGCTACCGACAGAACGTGCACGCCTACCCGTCCGGCGGCGGTGACTACGAGGTGGCCACGGTCAACCTGGGGCCCCGCGCCGGGGTGGCGGTGGCCAGCGCCCTGCTCGTCGACTACGTGCTCACCGTCGCGGTCTCGGTCTCGTCCGGGGTGGCCAACCTCGGCTCGGTGGTGCCCTTCGTGGCCACCCACAAGGTGCTGATCGCGGTGCTCGCCGTGGCGCTGCTCACCGCCGTGAACCTGCGCGGCCTGCGCGAGTCGGGCACCGCCTTCGCGATCCCCACCTACGGCTTCATCATCGTGATGGTCGGGATGATCCTCACCGGGCTGGTGCGGTACTTCGTGCTCGGCCACGACCTGCGCGCGCCCAGCGCCGACCTGGTGATCCAGGCCGAGCACAGCGTGACCGGCTTCGCCCTGATCTTCCTGCTGCTGCGCACCTTCTCCTCGGGCTGCGCCGCGCTCACCGGTGTGGAGGCCATCTCCAACGGGGTGCCCGCGTTCAAGGCGCCCAAGAGCCGCAACGCGGCGACCACCCTGCTGCTGCTCGGCACCATCGCGGTCGCCATGCTGGTCGGCATCATCTGGCTGTCCCGACTGACCGGCCTGCAGTTCGTCGAGGACCCGACGACGCAGATCCTCTCCGGCCCGGACGGGTACGTGCAGAAGACCGTCACCACCCAACTCGGCGAGACCGTCTTCGGCGGCGGCTCGTTCCTGCTCTACGTGGTCGCCGGGATGACGGCGCTGATCCTCTTCCTGGCCGCGAACACCGCGTTCAACGGCTTCCCGGTGCTCGGCTCGATCCTGGCCCAGGACCGCTACCTGCCCCGGCAGTTCCACACCCGGGGCGACCGGCTGGCCTTCTCCAACGGGATCGTCTTCCTGGCCCTCTTCGCCATCGTGCTGATCGTCGGCTTCCAGGCCGAGGTGACCCGGCTGATCCAGCTCTACATCGTCGGGGTGTTCGTCTCCTTCACGCTCTCCCAGGCCGGCATGATCCGGCACTGGAACCGGCACCTGCGCACCGCGCGGGACCCGGAGGCGCGGCGGCGGATGATCCGGTCCCGGGCGATCAACACCTTCGGCATGGCGATGACCGGCACCGTCCTGATCATTGTGCTGCTCACCAAGTTCCTGCTCGGCGCGTGGATCGCGATCGCCGCGATGGCGGTGATCTACCTGCTGATGCTCGCCATCCGCCGGCACTACGACCGGGTCGCCGCCGAGCTGGAGCCGACCGAGGTCCGGGGCGTGCTGCCCGCCCGCAACCACGCCATCGTGCTGGTCAGCAAGCTGCACCAGCCGACCCTGCGGGCCATCGCGTACGCCCGGGCCACCCGGCCGGACACGCTGACCGCCGTCACGGTGAACGTCGACGACAAGGACACCCGCCAGCTCCAGGCGGAGTGGGAGCAGCGCGAACTGCCCGTCCCGCTCACCGTGGTCGACTCGCCGTACCGGGAGATCACCCGGCCGATCCTGAACTTCGTCGCCTCCACCCGCCGGGCGTCGCCCCGCGACGTGGTCACCGTCTTCATCCCCGAGTACGTCGTCGGCCGCTGGTGGGAGAACCTGCTGCACAACCAGAGCGCGCTGCGCCTCAAGGGGCGGCTGCTCTTCGAGCCGGGCGTGATGGTGACCAGCGTGCCCTGGCAGCTCGCCTCGACCGCCAGCAAGAACCTGGACCGCCTCGACGCCACGCTGAGCCGTACCCCGGCCCGCGGGCCGCGGGTGGCCCCGCGCAGCGCCCTGCCGCCGGTCGTCTCCGCCCCGCCGGGCGAGAGCGCCCCGTCGAGCGGGGACCGGCCGTGACCGGCCCGACCGGCGGCGTGCCGGGCACCGGGGAGCGGCGCGGGCTGGAGGAGGCCGAGCGGGTCGAGCTCACCGTCGGCGCGGTCGCCCCCGGCGGGCACTGCGTGGCCCGGGTCGACGGGCAGGTGGTCTTCGTCCGGCACGCGCTGCCCGGCGAGCGGGTGATCGCCGAGGTCACCGAGCTGCACAAGGGCTTCGCCCGCGCCGACGCGGTGGAGATCCTGGAGGCGTCGCCGGACCGGGTGGAACAGCCCTGCCCGTGGGCGAAACCCGGCCGCTGCGGCGGTTGCGACCTGCAACACGTCACCCCCGCCGCCCAGCTCGACTGGAAGACCGCCGTGGTCCGCGAGCAGCTCACCCGGCTGGGCGGGCTCACCGAGGCCGAGGTGGACGTGCTCGGCGTCACCGTCGAGGCGCTGCCCGGCGGGCCGCTCGGTTGGCGGTCCCGGGTCCGGTACGCGGTCGACGCCGCCGGCCGGGCCGGGCTGCTCAAGCACCGCTCGCACGAGGTGGTGCCGATCGACTGGTGCCGGATCGCCCACCCGGCGATCCGGGAGCTGCCGGTGCTCACCCCGTCGGGCGCGCGCTGGCCGGACGCCGAGGCGGTCGAGACCGTCGCCTCCACCGGCGGGGACGTCAGCGTCGCCGCCGTCACCGAGGGGGTGGCCACCCCGGTCAGCGGGCCGCAGACCGTCCGCGAGGTGGCCGCCGGCCGGGAGTGGACGCTGCCCGCCGCCGGCTTCTGGCAGGTGCACCCAGCCGCCGCCGACACCCTCGTCGGGCGGTCCTGGACCTGCTCGACCCGCGTACCGGCGAGTCCGGCTGGGACCTGTACGGCGGGGCCGGGCTCTTCGCCGCCGCGCTCGCCGGCCGGGTCGGCCCGGACGCCCGGATCACCCTGGTCGAGTCCTCCGCGCAGGGGGTCGCCGCCGCCCGGGAGAACCTGGCCGACCTGCCCCGGGTGGAGGTGGTCACCGCCCGGGTGGAGACCGCCCTGGCCCGCCGCCGGATCACCGGCCCGGTCGATCTGGTGGTGCTCGACCCGCCCCGCTCCGGCGCGGGCGCGCCGGTGGTCCGGGACATTGTCGCCGCCGGGCCGCGCGCCGTGGCGTACGTGGCCTGCGACCCGGCCGCCTTCGCCCGGGACGTGCGCACCTTCACCGGGCTCGGCTGGCGGCTCGCCGCGCTGCGCGGGTACGACCTGTTCCCGATGACCCAGCACGTCGAGCTGGTCGGCCTGTTCCTGCCGCCCGCCGGGTGACTAACCTGACCCGATGAAGATCGTCGGGTTGATGTCCGGCACCTCGTACGACGGGGTGGACGTGGTCGCCGCCGAGTTCACCGCCGACGGCGACACCCTGCGGATGCGTCCGCTCGGGCACCGCGGGCTGGACTACGACGACGCCCTGCGCGAGGCGATCGGCGCGCTGCTGCCCCCGGCGGCCACCACGATCGAGGCGGTCTGCCGGCTGGACAACGCCCTCGGCGAGGTCTTCGCCGCCGCCGCCGCGCTCGGCGTCGAGCTGGCCGGCGGGCGGCGACACCCTGCGGATGCGTCCGCTCGGGCACCGCGGGCTGGACTACGACGACGCCCTGCGCGAGGCGATCGGGCGCGCTGCTGCCCCCGGCGGCCACCACGATCGAGGCGGTCTGCCGGCTGGACAACGCCCTCGGCGAGGTCTTCGCCGCCGCCGCCGCGCTCGGCGTC
>NZ_JAEVHN010000338.1:0-6590 GCF_016803375.1 Micromonospora sp. 4G55 | reverse complement strand
TCGGCATGCCCTCTGCGGTACCCCGCACCGCCCGGTGGATGCCCGCCGCGCCGCACGGGCTCGCCGGCGGATCAGCTGTCCCCTTTCCGCCCCGGAGATCGGATAGCGTCGGGTCATGCCCGACAGCGGTTACCCCTGGCCCATCGAGACGACCCGACTGGACAACGGCCTGCGTGTGGTGGTGAGCGAGGACCGCACCGCTCCGGCGGTGGCGGTCAACCTCTGGTACGACGTGGGCTCCCGGCACGAGCCGACGGGGCAGACCGGTTTCGCCCACCTCTTCGAGCACCTGATGTTCGAGGGCTCGCTCAACGTCGCCAAGACCGAGCACATGAAGCTGATCCAGGGCTCCGGCGGCTCCCTCAACGCCACCACCAACCCGGACCGGACGAACTACTTCGAGACCGTCCCGGCCGAGCACCTGGAGCTGGCGCTCTGGCTGGAGGCCGACCGGATGGGCGGCCTGGTCCCGGCGCTCACCCAGGAGACGCTGGACAACCAGCGCGACGTGGTGAAGAACGAGCGCCGCCAGCGCTACGAGAACGTGCCGTACGGCGACGCCTGGCTGCGGCTGCTGCCGCTGCTGTATCCGCCCGGCCACCCGTACCACCACGCGACGATCGGCTCGATGGCCGACCTGAACGCTGCCGACCTGGCCACCTTCCAGGCGTTCCACACCACCTACTACGCGCCCGACAACGCGGTGCTCACCGTCGTCGGCGACGCCTCCGCCGTCGAGGTCTTCGCGCTCGCCGACAAGTACTTCGGGGCGATCCCCACGCGCGGGGAGATCCCGGCCGCGCCGGACGGCCGGACCGTCACGGCCACCGGCCGGGCCGCCGTCGAGACCGTCACCAGCGACGTCCCCGCGCCCCGGGTGTACGTCGCGCACCGCACCCACCCCTTCGGCACCCCCGGGTACGACGTGACCACCGTGCTCGCCGCGGTGCTCGGCAGCGGCCGGGGCAGCCGCCTCTACCAGCGCCTCGCGGACGGGGAACGGATCGCCCAGCCGGACCTGGTCGGGGCGTACGGAGTGGACCTGGCGCACGCCCCGGCGCCGCTGATCGCCACCGCCACCGCCCGCCCCGGGGTGGGCGCCGAGCGGCTGGCCGCCGGGGTCGCCGAGGTGGTCGACGAGCTGGCCACCGTGCCGGTGACCCACGCCGAGCTGGACCGCGCCAAGGCGCTGCTGAGCACCGCCTGGTGGCGGCAGATGTCCACGGTGGACGGCCGGGCGGACACCCTCGGCCGGTACGCCACCCAGTTCGGCGACCCGGCCAAGGCCGCCGAGCGGTTGCCGGCCTGGCTGGCGGTGACCGCCGACCAGATCGCCGAGCAGGCCGCCGAGCTGCTCGGCGCCGACGACCGGGTGACCCTGACCTACCTGCCGGAGGAGACCCCATGACGCTGATCGCCGCCCGTCCCGGCGCGGGCATTCCCCGCCCGTACCGGTTTCCCGCCGTGGTCCGCCGGGAGGTCGCCGGCGGCCGGGTGGTCGCCGCGCACCTGCCCGGGCAGAACCTCGCCGTGGCGGTGCTGCTGCTCGACGCCGGGGCCGGCCGCGAGCCGGTCGGCAAGGAGGGGCTCGGCGGGGTGCTGGCCAAGGCGTTGGAGGAGGGCACCGCGCAGCGGGACGCCACCACCTTCGCGCTCGCCGTCGAAGGGCTCGGCACCGAGCTGGTGACCGGGCTGGACTGGGACTCCTTCCAGGTCAGCGTGCAGGTGCCGGTGGACCGGTTGAGCGCGGCGGTGGAGCTGCTCGCCGAGGCGGTCCGTACGCCCCGGCTCGACCCCGAGGACGTGCGCCGGGTCCGCGACGACGAGGCGACCGCGCTGCGGATGGACTGGGCCAACCCCGGCCCGCGCGCCGACGCGGCGCTGCGCGCCGACCTCTTCGGCGCCGACAACCGGTGGGGCCGCCCGATGTACGGCGACCCGGACTCGGTGGCCGCGCTGGACGTCGAGGACGTCACCGTCTTCCACTCGGAGTGGTTCCTGCGGCCCGGCACGCTGATCGTCGCCGGCGACCTGGACCGCCTGGACCTGGACGCGCTCGCCGCGGCGGCGTTCGCCGGCACCGGCGGCGGCCCGGCCGAACGCGGCGGCCCGATCGAGGTGCCGCTGCACACCGGGCGGCGGATCCTCCTGGTGGACCGGCCCGGCTCGGTGCAGTCCACGCTGCGGCTCGGGCACCCGTCGCCGCACCGCGCCCACCCGGACCACGTGCCGATGACGCTCGCCGGCACGGTGCTCGGCGGGGCGTTCACCTCCCGCCTCAACCACCTGATCCGGGAGGTGCGCGGCTACACCTACGGCATCCGGGGCGACTTCGCCTCGTCCCGCCGCTTCGGCCGGTTCGCGGTCAGCTCCGGCGTGCAGAACGCGGTGACCGCGCCGGCCCTGGTGGAGGCGGTCGGGGAGATCACCCGTACCCAGCTCGGCGGGGTGACCGCCGACGAGCTGGCGGTGGCCAGCTCGTGGCGGGCCGGTCAGCTGTCGGTCGAGTTGCAGAGCCCGCGGGCGATCGCGTCGGCGCTGACCACCCTGGTGGTGCACGACCTGCCGGACGACTACCACGCCCGGCTGCGCGAGGCGCTGCTCGCCGCCGACGTGGCGGAGGTCTCCGCCGCGGCCGCCGCCCACCTGCACCCGGAGTCGCTGACCCTGGTGGTGGAGGGCGACGCGGCGGTGATCCGCGACGAACTCGTCGCGACCGGGCTCGGCGAGGTGACGGACGCCACGCTCTGATCGGGGCGAATCCGGTCCGGGCGGTGGGAAAGCATTCCCGCCCGGACCGGCCGCCTGGGTAGCCTCGCGGGCATGAGGATCGGCATTGTGGGGGCCACCGGCCAGGTCGGTGGCGTGATGCGGCAGGTGCTGGCGGAGCGCGACTTCCCGGCGGAGCAGGTGCGGCTGTTCGCTTCCGCCCGGTCGGCCGGGCGCACGCTGCCCTGGCGCGACGGCGAGGTGACGGTCGAGGACGCGGCGACCGCCGACTACTCCGGGCTGGACATCGTGCTCTTCTCGGCGGGCAAGGGCACCGCGAAGGAGCTCGCCCCCCGGGTCGCCGCCGCCGGCGCCGTGGTCATCGACAACTCCTCGGCGTTCCGGATGGACCCGGAGGTGCCGCTGGTGGTGGCGGAGGTCAACCCGCACGCCGCCGCCGTCCGCCCGAAGGGCATCATCGCCAACCCGAACTGCACCACGATGGCCGCCATGCCGGTGCTGCGCCCGCTGCACGCCGAGGCGGAGCTGGTCGGCCTGGTCGTCTCGACGTACCAGGCGGTCTCCGGGGCCGGCCTGGCCGGGGTCGCCGAACTGGACGAGCAGGTCCGCAAGGTCGCCGAGGACGCCAGCGCGCTCGCCTTCGACGGTGCCGCCGTGCAGTTCCCCACGCCGCGCTCCTTCGCCCGGCCGATCGCCTTCAACGTGCTCCCGCTCGCCGGCTCGATCGTCGACGACGGCTCGTTCGAGACCGACGAGGAGCAGAAGCTGCGCAACGAGAGCCGCAAGATCCTGGACATCCCGGGCCTGAAGGTCTCCGGCACCTGTGTCCGGGTGCCCGTCTTCACCGGTCACTCGCTCCAGATCAATGCCCGGTTCGCCCGGCCGCTCACCCCACAGCGGGCCCGCGAGCTGCTCGACGGCGCGCCCGGCGTGGCCCTGTCCGAGGTGCCGACCCCGCTGGAGGCCGCCGGCCAGGACCCGACGTACGTGGGCCGGATCCGCGCCGACGAGACCGTCGAGCACGGCCTGGCGCTGTTCTGCTCCAACGACAACCTGCGCAAGGGCGCCGCGCTGAACGCGGTCCAGATCGCCGAGCTGGTCGCCGCCGAACTCCGCTGAGCGGCCCGATCCGGGTGCGGGCGGCCTGCCGGACGGGCATATTGGTGCCTCTCAGGTGTGCCGCCCGCGCGGCGTACCACGCCGACGTCGACGCGGAGGATCCCATGGCGGACGAACGGACCCGGGCGGCCCTGGACGATCTCATCGCCGGCCGCCGGGTCGGCGTGCTCGCCACCGTCAAACGGGACGGCCGGCCGCAGCTGTCCAACGTGCTCTACGCCTTCGACCGCGAGCGTGCGCTGATCCGGGTCTCGGTCACCGACGGGCGGGCCAAGACCGCCAACCTGCGCCGCGACCCCCGGGCCAGCTTCCACGTCAGCAGCGACGACGGGTGGGCGTACGCGGTGGCGGAGGCGCGGGCCGAGCTGACCCCGGTGGCGACCGGACCGGACGACCCCACCGTCGAGGAACTGATCGGGCTCTACCGGGCGGTGCAGGGCGAACACCCAGACTGGGACGACTTCCGCGCCGCCATGGTCGCCGAGCGGCGCCTCGTGCTGCGCCTGCACGTCGAGCGGGTCTACGGCATGCCCCCGCCCGGCTGAGAGGCGGACGCGGCGGTGTGGCGGCGGCCGGGCGGGTATACCGGGCTCCTGCGTAACGCCGGCGACCGTACGGCCGGCGGGAACGGGGGAGCCGATGGGCGCCGAGCGGGCACGACCCGGACCGGCCGCGGCGCAGGAGGAGGCGCTGCGGTCGGACACCGCACGGGCCGTCGGGTTCAGCGACGCCGTCTTCGCGATCATCATCACGGTGCTGGTCCTGGAGCTCAACCCGCCCGAGGTGCACCCCGGCGGGATGGGGCACCTCCTGCTCGAACAGTGGCCGACCTACCTGGCGTACGTGACGTCGTACCTCTGGGTCGCGGTGGGCTGGCTCAACCACAAGGGCACCTACCACCGCATCCGCAGCACCGATCGCGGCCTGCACTGGTGGAACCTCGCGGTGCTCTTCAGCACCGCGCTGCTGCCGTTCGCCACGGTCGTCGTCTCCCGGTCGGTGCAGGCCGGCGACCGGGCCGACGAGACGGTGGCGGTGGTGCTGTACGCGGCGGTCGGGGTGGTGCTCTCCGCCGCCTGGCTCGGGCTCTACCACTACCTCAGCCGGCACGAGGAGCTGTTGCAGGAGCACGTCCCGGCCCGGTTCTTCGCCGTAGAACGCGGTCGGGCGGTGCTCGGCATCGGCGCGTACGGGGTGGCCGCGCTGGTCGGCTGGCTGGGCGCGGTGCCGGTGGCGTTGGTGATCTTCCTGCTGCTGCCGCCGTTCTACGCGCTGTCCAGCAACGGCTTCTACGACCTGCGGCGGCGGCTGCGGCGGCACCGCTGAGCATGCGTTACCTGCTGCGGTGTGGCGGGTAGACGGGGCCTGCCGACACCGAGAGGGGAGCACCATGACAACGGTCGGAGAGTTCATGACGACCCGGTTGGTGACGATGGACGGCAACGACACGCTCACCGCGGCGGCGCAGGAGATGCGGGACAGCGCGATCGGCGACGTGGTGGTGACCGCGGGAGACGACGTGGTCGGCATCGTCACGGATCGGGACATCACGGTCCGTGCGGTGGCCGAGAACATGGATCCGAACACCACCAGGCTCAACCAGATCACCAGCAAGGACGTGGTGACGGTCAGCCAGTACGACGACGCCGTCGCCGCGGCCGACCTGATGCGCACCTACGCCGTACGCCGGCTGCCGGTGATCGACGACGGCAAGCTGGTCGGCCTGGTGTCGATGGGTGACCTGGCGGTCGAGCGGGAACCGCAGTCGGTGCTGGCCGACATCAGCGCCGACGAGCCCAACAACTGACCTGTCCGCCGCGGGCTGTGACGCCGGCTCCCCTCGTGGGGGCCGGCGTCCGTCCTGCCCGGGAGTGCCCTCAGGCGGTCTCCACCCGGACCGTCACGGCGGGCGCCCCACGGGCCAGTCGTACCGTCTCGGCCTCCGCCTCGATCCGCTCGCCGGCCCGACGCGACAGCTGGGTGAACGGGGTGACGGTCAGGTCGAGCCGACCCCGACCGGACTGTTTGGCCCGCCAGGTGCCGCTGATCTCGCCGTCGACCAGCAGCGCGCCCGGGTTGCCGAGCATCCGCCACAGCTCCCGCTGGTGCGCCCGATCGGGGACCAGGACGTCCCGGTCCCGCGCCTGGAGGAACGGGTCGCCGGTCGGCAGGAGGCGGACGCCGTCCAGCGGCTCGGCGCCGCGCAGCGCGTCCAGGCGGTCGGTGGGCAGCCACGCCCGCTGGCCGTCCACCCGGACCTCGGTCAGCTCGGCCGCCGGCCACACCGCCCGCAGCTCGGTGGCGGAGGTGCCCAGGAAGCCGGCCACGTCCGCCACGGTGGCCGGTCCGAGCAGGCGGAGATACGCCAGCACCAGGCCCGCCGTGCCCGCCGCCCGCGTGGGCAGCGCCGGTCGGTCGGCCAGCGGCGCCAGCCGGGCACCCCGCCCGGACACTCCAGCCGGACGCCGCCGGCCAGCCGGCCTGCTGGAAGAGGGACCCGGCGACGTGCCGCGCCGCGCACGGCCCGCAGTCGTAGCTCAGCTCGGCGGGGATGCGATCGGTGACCGCCCGGCTCACCGCGCCCTTGTCCATGGCGGTGGTGACGACCTCCCGGAAGGCCTGCGCGGTGCGGTGGAAGGCGACCGTGCCGAGCTTCGTCGCCCCGGCGCGGATCTGCCCGGCCACCCGGCGCGCGGCGTCGGCGTCGCTGAGCGGCCAGAGCGCGGCGGCCAGCCTGGTCA
>NZ_JAEVHN010000337.1:0-6594 GCF_016803375.1 Micromonospora sp. 4G55 | reverse complement strand
GGCCGCCGGCACGCTCCACCGGTCCGCCGCCCGGGTCCGCCGGACCCGGGGCCGGGCCTTCTCGGCCCCGCCGTCGTCGCCGCTCCGCACGCCCCCGCGGCGCCCCATTCGGGGCGTTCGATCCGCCGGGGCGGAGCTATCCGCTGAACGACCGTTCGGGGTAAGTTTCTGGCACCAGTGATTCGGTGTGCGGTCCCGCACGCCGTCGACCCGCAGGGAGGTCAGCGCGATGAGCGGTGGTGACAAGCTCGATTTCGAGATCCGTCCGAATCCCGCACCGGTATCCGCCGCCGACCGGGCCGCCCTGCTGGCCAACCCGGGCTTCGGCCGGGTCTTCACCGACCACATGGTCACCATCCGCTACGCCGAGGGCAAGGGCTGGTACGACGCCAGGGTCGAGGCGCGTGCGCCGATCCCGATGGATCCGGCCAGCGCCGTGCTGCACTACGCGCAGGAGATCTTCGAGGGGCTCAAGGCGTACCGGACGGCGGACGGTGCGGTCACCATGTTCCGCCCCGAGGCCAACGCCAACCGGTTCATCGCCTCCGCCCAGCGGCTGGCCATGCCGGAGCTGCCGGCGGAGACGTTCGTCGAGTCGCTGCACCGGCTGGTCGAGATCGACCGGGAGTGGATCCCGGACGGGCCGGACGCCAGCCTCTACCTGCGGCCCTTCATGTTCGCCAGCGAGGTCTTCCTCGGTGTCCGCCCGGCCAACGAGTACCTCTACTGCGTGATCGCCTCGCCGGCCGGGGCGTACTTCGCCGGCGGAGTCAAGCCGGTCACCGTCTGGGTCTCCCCGGACTACACCCGCGCGGCGCCCGGTGGCACCGGCGCGGCGAAGTGCGGCGGCAACTACGCCGCCTCGCTGGCGGCCCAGGCCGAGGCGATCGAGGCCGGCTGCGACCAGGTGGTCTTCCTCGACGCGGTGGAGCGTCGGTTCGTCGACGAGCTGGGCGGCATGAACGTCTTCTTCGTCTACGACGACAACACCCTGGTCACCCCGCCGCTGACCGGCACGATCCTGCCCGGCATCACCCGCGACGCGGTGCTGACCCTGGCCGCCGCGGCCGGGCACCGGGTCGAGGAGCGGCCGGTCAGCTTCGCCGACTGGCAGGCGGACGCCGCCAGCGGCCGGCTGCGTGAGGTCTTCGCCTGCGGCACCGCCGCGGTGATCACCCCGATCGGCCGGGTGCGCTTCCCCGACGGGGAGTTCCTCATCGGCGGGGGCGAGCCGGGCCGGTCCACCATGGCGCTGCGCGAGCAGCTGGTGTCGATCCAGCGCGGCGAGGCCGAGGACCCGCACGGCTGGGTGCAGCGCGTCCTCTGACCGTCCATTCGCTCCTCCGCACGGCCGGCCCCGTCCTCGACGGCGCCGGCGTGCGCGCTTCCGTCCGGGTCAGTCCAGCAGGTGGTCCCGGAGGGCGGTGAGCTGGTCGTCCGTGACTCCGGCGTGGCGCAGGTAGCCCTCGGCCGAGCCGTAGCCCTCGCGTAGCTCGCTGAGGAAGAGAATCATCGCCTCGGCGGGGGAGGCGAGGAACGGCGGCGGTGGCTCGTCGGCGTCCGGCACGGTGGCCCGGACCCAGGCGCTGAACCGCTCGGACGCGGCGGTGCTGAGCGCGTAGTCGGCGGCGACGTCCTCGTCGGGCACGCCGAGCACGGCCAGGGTGAGCCCGCAGACGATGCCGGTGCGGTCCTTGCCGGCGACGCAGTGCACCACCACCGGCGCGGTCGCGCTGTCGGCGATCAGCCCGACCGCCTCGCCAGCCCGGCGGTGCCGGTGCGGGCCAAGTCGGCGTACCGGTCGGCGAGGTAGCGGGCCAGGCTGGTGCCGGGCTGGTACATCCGCTCGGCCCAGTCCTGGTGCTCCGGGTGGATGTGCCGGTAGGTGAGGCCGTCGTAGGCCGGCACCCGGCCGTCCCGCGCCACCTCGGTGGGACGGCGCAGGTCGATGACGGTGCGGATGCCGAGCGCGGTGAACGCGGCCCGGTCGGTCTCGTCGATCCGGTGCAGCGAGTCGGAGCGGTAGAGCCGGCGGTGCCGGACGGTGCGCCCGTCCCGGTTGCGGTAGCCGCCGACGTCGCGGAAGTTGAACAGCGCGGGGAAGGGGGTCTCCGGGGCGTCCACCCCTGACACGGTAACGGCCGGCGGGGCCACGATGTGCCCCGCCGGCCGCTGGTTGCAGGTGCCTCCGTTACCGGGCCGTACCCGGCGGGATCGACGAGTAGGTGTCGTCGTAGTAACCGCCGAGCTTGTCCCGGTACGCCGGGTCCGTGTCGGTCGTCTCGTCGTACTCGGGCGCGGCCTTGATCTGGTCCTTGCTCCGGTCGACGTAGACCTTCCGCTCGTCGTGGTCGACGTGGTTGACGGTGCCGGCCGGCAGCATGACCTTCTTGCCGAAGATCCACGGCCCGGTGTCCACCACGAGGTAACTGGAACTCACCTCGTGGCTGGCCCGGTCCACCTTGCCGATACCGCCGTCACTCGCCTCCACCTTGTAGCCGACCAGGTCGACACCGGTCACCCCGGCGTCGTCCCGGTAGCTCCACGGATCGAAACGCCCGGCGGGCGCGCCGCCCGCGAAGGCGCCCTGACCACCCTGGGTCAGCGGATCCGGCGTCCCGTGGGTCGTTCGAGGGTCGAGCCGCTCCATGGCGTCAACACTCCCTTTCTCGACTTTCTCGGGGGATTTGCCTGTCGGATCCCTACCTACCCGGTTGTGGAGATCGATACACCGACCGGCCTCAGGCCAGCGCGGCCTGCGCGTCGAGGGCCACCGCGGCGGCGTGCACGACGGCGGCGATGCGCAGCCCCTCATGCACCTGCTCCCGGGTGAACCCGCGCCCCGCAGCGCCTTCTCGTGCGACTCCAGGCAGACGCCGCAGCCGGTGATCGCCGAGACGGCGAGGCACCACAGCTCGAAGTCGCCCTTGTCCACGCCTGGCCGGGCGATGATCTGCATCCGCAGCCGGGCCGGCATCGAGGCGTACTGGTCGTCGCCGATCAGGTGCTTGGCCCGGTAGTAGACGTTGTTCATCGCCATGATGGTGGCGGCGCCCTTGGCGGCCTCGATCGCCTCCGGCGTGAGATGGGCGGTCGCCTCGTCGGCGATCTCCTTCAGCACGACCGGGTTACGCGCCGCGACCGCGCAGGCCAGGGCGGTGCCCCAGGCCTGTTCCGGCTTGAGGGTCGAGGTGCCGACGGTCGAGCCGAGGTTGAGCTTGATGTCCTTGGCGTACTCGGGCAGAGCCGCCTTGACCGCGTCCAGACCCATCTCAGGCACCGGCGCCGGCGAGCAGCGCGTTGGCGTCGAGGGTCTCGCCGCCCTTGTTCCAGTTGCACGGGCACAGCTCGTCGGTCTGCAGGGCGTCGAGCACCCGCAGCACCTCGGAGACGTTGCGGCCGACGGAGCCGGCGGTGACCATGGCGAACTGGATCTCGTTGTCCGGGTCGACGATGAAGGTGGCCCGCTGCGCCACGCCGTCCTCGCCGAGCACGCCGCAGTCGGCGGTCAGCTCGCGCTTGATGTCGCTGAGCATCGGGAAGGGCAGCTCACGCAGGTCCGGGTGGTCCTTGCGCCAGGCGTAGTGGACGAACTCGTTGTCCACCGAGACGCCGAGCACCTGGGCGTCGCGGTCGGCGAACTCGCCGTTGAGGCGGCCGAACTCGGCGATCTCCGTCGGGCAGATGAAGGTGAAGTCCTTCGGCCAGAAGAAGACCACCCGCCACTTGCCCTCGTAGGACTTGTGGTTGATGGTCTCGAACGCCTTGTCGGCGTCCAGCGAGACGCAGGCGGTGAGTTCGTACTCAGGGAAGCGGTCACCGACAGTGAGCACGGGTTCTCCTTGGCAAGCGGTTGTCAACGGCGCGGGGCCGGTAACTGGATCAGTTCCAGATACTTCCTCAGCGTCGTTCGCGCCTGGTGGCGGCCGGGTGACTTGTGAAGTCGATCACGAGCGGTGCGTTCCGCCCCGGTCGTGGTGATTGATCAGGTGCCGGCCACCCTGAGTCACCGTCCCGAGATGTGGATTGTTCCTCCCAAAACCGGGGGTGGGGTGGCAGAGTGGCGATCGTGACCAGCACCGTCCTGATTATTGGCAGCTAGCGCGCCGGCTTCCCCTCCGCCGAGCGCGCAGACCTCCCGCATCCGCGGGGGGTCTTTTTGTTGCTCCCCCGCCCGAGGTCCGTGAGGAAGGCACTCCCATGACGTTCCAGGTGTACGACACGACGCTGCGCGACGGTGCCCAGCGTGAGGGGCTCAGCTACTCGGTGGTCGACAAGCTGGCCGTGGCGCGGCTGCTCGACGAGTTCGGGGTGGGCTTCATCGAGGGCGGGTGGCCGGGCGCGGTGCCGAAGGACACCGAGTTCTTCCGCCGGGCGCGGACCGAGCTGGACCTGCGGCACGCCGTCCTGGTCGCCTTCGGCGCCACCCGCCGGGCCGGGGTGCCGGTGGCGGCCGACCCGCAGGTGCGCGGGCTGCTGGACGCCGAGACCCCGGCGGTGGCCCTGGTCGCCAAGGCCGACCTCCGCCACGTCGAGCGGGCCCTGCGCACCACCGGTCCGGAGAACCTGGCGATGATCCGGGACACCGTCGCCCACCTGGTCGCCGAGGGCCGGCGGGTCTTCGTCGACGGCGAGCACTTCTTCGACGGCTACCGGCACGACCCGGCGTACGGCGTGGCGGTGGTGGAGACGGCGCTCGCCGCCGGCGCCGAGCGGTTCGTGCTCTGCGACACCAACGGCGGGATGCTGCCGTCCATGGTGAGCGCCGCGATCGCCGACCTGACCGCGCGCACCGGCATCGCCCCGGAGCTGTTCGGCATGCACGCCCAGAACGACACCGCCTGCGCGGTGGCCAACACCGTCGCCGCCGTCGAGGCCGGGGTCCGCCACGTCCAGGGCACCGCCAACGGGTACGGCGAACGCCCCGGCAACGCCGACATCTTCGCGGTCGTCGCCAACCTTCAGCTCAAGCTCGGGCTGCCCGTCCTACCCGACGGCTGCCTGGAACAGATGGTGCGGGTCGCGCACGCCATCGCCGAGATCGCCAACATCGCCCCCGACACCCACCAGGCGTACGCCGGGGCCGCCGCCTTCGCCCACAAGGCCGGGCTGCACGCGAGCGCGATCAAGGTCGACCCGTTGCTCTACAACCACGTGGACCCGTCGGTGGTGGGCAACGACATGCGGATCCTGGTGACCGAGATGGCCGGCCGGGCCAGCGTCGAGCTCAAGAGCCGCGAGCTGGGCCTGGACCTGGCCGGCCATCCGGAGGCGCTGTCGAAGGTCACCAGCCGGGTCAAGGAGCTGGAGGCGGGCGGCTGGTCGTTCGAGGCGGCCGACGCGTCGTTCGAGCTGCTGGTCCGCTCGGAGCTGCCGGACGCCGCGCTGCCCCGGCCGTTCGCGCTGGAGTCCTACCGGGTGCTGGTCGAGCACCGCGAGGACGGCGCGGTGGTCTCCGAGGCGACCGTGAAGATCCGGGTACGCGGCGAGCGGGTGATCGCCACCGCCGAGGGGAACGGCCCGATCAACGCCCTCGACGAGGCGCTGCGGGTCGGCCTGTCCCGGCACTACCCGGAGCTGCGCGACTTCGAGCTGGCCGACTACAAGGTGCGCATCCTGGAGGGCAGCCACGGCACCGGCGCGGTGACCCGGGTGCTGGTGGAGACCGCCGACGGCAGCGGCCGCGACTGGACCACCGTCGGCGTGCACCCCAACGTGGTCGAGGCGAGCTGGCACGCCCTGGTCGACGCGCTCACCTACGGCCTGGACCGCGCCCGGGTCTGAGCCCCGCTCCGGTCACGTCGTGCGGCGCCCGGGCCGGGTCGGGGCCGCCGGGGTCAGGCCGCCGGCAGGCGCAGCTCGGCCAGCACCGCGCGGTGGTCGCTGGCGGGCACCGGGTGCACGGCGACGGACCGGACGGCGATCCGCCGGTCGACCAGCACGTGGTCGATGGTGACCGGCGGGATGAGGTCGCCGTCGTACGGGCCCCAGGTGCCGGTGAGCCCCGCCCCGGCGGCGTCGGCCGCGTCGACGTACCCGGTAGCCAGCAGCGCGCGCAGCGGGGCGTGGTCGAGGGTGGCGTTGAAGTCGCCGGCGAGGATGCGCAGCGGCCCGTCCGGGGTGGCCGGGGGCTGCGCCCGCAGGTCGGTGAACCACTCGTCGACCGCGGCGACCGCGTACGGCGCGGCTGGGTGCGCCGACTCGACCCGCACCGGGGCGCCCCGGCACCGCCACGACGGCGTACGCCTGGGTGAACTGGAAGCCGGCGTTGCGCCGGAAGCCACCCTCGGCGAGCGGGAGCCGCGAGTAGAGGGCGGAGCCGGTGGTGCCGACCTCCGGGTTGAGCTGCCGGTGGGGCAGCAGCCTGGCCAGGCCCTGCCGGTCGAGCGCGTCGCGGGCCTCGGGGGTGAACTCCTGCACGGCCAGCAGATCGACCCGGTGCCGGCGCACCAGCTCCACCACCGTCCGCGCGTCGGCACCGCCCTTGAGCAGGTTGGCGGTGAGCACCCGCAGCACCGGCCCGCCGGCCGCCGGCTGGTCGGCGCGACCGCCCGGGGGACCACGCGCCGAGCAGCGCCAGCGCCACCACCGCCG
>NZ_JAEVHN010000336.1:0-6596 GCF_016803375.1 Micromonospora sp. 4G55 | reverse complement strand
ATGCAGGGCTCGCGCGGCGTCGGGGCTCGGCGCGGGCGAACGAGGCGAGGATGCCGACCGCCGCCAGCGTCACGACCAGGGCGCTGCCGCCGTCGGAGATGAACGGCAGCGGCACGCCGGTCAGCGGCAGCAGGCCGATCACGCCACCGATGTTGATGACGGCCTGACCGACCAGCCAGCCGGTGATCGCGGCGGCGGCGAGCCGGCGGAACGGGTCCTCGACCCGCCGCGCGACGCGCAGCCCGGTGTAGGCGAGCACGGCGAAGAGCACCAGGATGACGGTGCAGCCGACCACCCCGAGCTCCTCGGCGATCACCGCGAAGATGAAGTCGTTGTGCGCGGCCGGCAGCCAGCCGAACTTCAGGCTGCTCTTGCCCAGCCCGACGCCGAACCAGCCGCCGTGCTCGATGGCGTTGCGGGCCTGGACGAGCTGCCAGCAGCCGGTCTCCAGGCAGGTGGCCGGGTCGGGCGGGCTGATGAACGAGGTCAACCGGGCCAGCCGGTAGTTCTCCTCACCGACCGCGCCGGACCCGGCGCCGAGCGAGGCCACGGCCACCAGCACGCCGATGCCGAGCAGGCCCACCGCGGAGAGCGCGGCGAACACCCGCATCCGCACCCCGGCCGCCCAGAGCAGCCCGACCACGATCGCCAGCAGGCAGAGCATGGTGCCCAGGTCGTTGTAGCCGACCAGCACGAAGAGCAGCCCGACCACCGGGAAGAGCGGGGTGGCCAGCTCCTTCCACCAGCCGAGCGCGGCGCCCTTGCGGGCGATCACGTGCGCGCCCCAGAGCACCAGCGCGAGCTTGGCCAGCTCGGAGGGCTGCACCTGGATCGGGCCGAGGTAGAGCCAGAGCAGGTTGGCCCGCAGCGGCCCGAGCGCCGTGATCCGGAACAGCGAGTCCAGGGCCAGCAGCAGGTTGAGCACCAGCAGCAGCACCACCGCCGCGACCAGCACCGGCCGGCCGAGCGAGCGGAAGGTGCTGGCGGGAAGCCGCTGGCAGGCCCAGAACGCGACGATGCCGATCACCGCGAAGACGGCCTGCTTGGTCACCGACGCCGAGGCGTCGCCGGCCTCGGCGTAGTCCTTCACGCTGGTCGCCGAGAAGACCATGGTCAGGCCGATCAGCAGCAGCAGGCCGGCGCTGGACAGCAGCAGGTAGTAGGAGGCCAGTGGGCGGGCCAGCAGGCCGCGCAGCGCCGCCAGGCCGCCGGCCGCGTCCAGGCCGGTGATCGCCGCCGGCGGGTCGGCGGTACGCCCCGCGCCCGGGACCCGCCGTGCCTGGGTCTCCGCCGCCGTCGTCGTCGTGCCGGTGCTGCCTCGGTCCTCCCCCACGAGCCCATCATCGCCGCTTCTCCGGGCCCGTTCGCGCCGTTCGGCCCGGTCGGCGTGTCGGAATGCGGAACGGGGGCCCCTCGGCTATGAGGGACCGGCGGAGCCGGTGTCGGCGACTCAGCCCATGCTGGCCAGGAAGTCGCTGTAGAACAGGCCGAGGGCGATGGCGACGCCGATCCCGGCGATGATCCAGAACCGCACCACGATGTTGACCTCGCTCCAGCCGGCGAGTTCGAAGTGGTGCTGCAGCGGCGACATCCGGAACACCCGCTTGCCGGTGGTCCGGAAGGAGATGATCTGGATCACCACCGACATCGTGATGATCACGAACAGCCCGCCGATGATCGGCAGCAGCAGGATCGTCCGGGTGGACATCGCCATGCCGGCGATCAGACCGCCCAGGCCGAGCGCGCCGGTGTCGCCCATGAAGATCCGGGCGGGCGAGGTGTTCCACCAGAGGAAGCCGACGCAGGCGCCGGCCGCCGCCCCGGCGATCAGCGCGATCTCCAGCGGGTCCCGCACGGCGTAGCAGTAGTTGTTCGGGTTGGCGGTGTAGCTCGGGTCGGCGCACCAGTGCCGGTACTGCCAGAACGCGATCAACGCGTACGCGGCCAGGACCATCACCGAGGCGCCGGTGGCGAGGCCGTCGAGGCCGTCGGTGAGGTTCACCCCGTTGGTCGCGGCCATCACCACGAAGATGATGACGATCACCGAGGCGATCTTGCCGATCTCCAGCGCCGGGATGTCCCGGATGAAGCTGAGCGTGGTCGCCCCGACGGTCTCGGTGTTGGTCGCCGCGCCGCTGGCGTCGGTCATCGTGCTCGGGAAGTAGAGCGCCACCACCCCGAAGATCGCACCGACCAGGATCTGCCCGAAGAGCTTGCCGCGCTTGTTGAGACCGCCGCTGTGCCGCTTGCGGACCTTGAGGAAGTCGTCGATGAAGCCGACCGCGCCGGAGAACACCATCAGCCCCAGCAGCACCAGCGCCGTGATGGTCGGCTCGACCTGGGCGATCTGCGCGTCCGGCAGCGTGGTCAGGGCCAGGTGACCGGCGACGTACGCGATCACCGTGGCCAGGATGAAGACCACGCCGCCCATCGTCGGCGTGCCCTTCTTGCCCTGGTGCATCGCCGGGCCCTCGGCCCGGATCGGCTGGCCGGCCTTGAGCCGGGTGAACACCTTGATCGCGATCGGGGTGCAGAGCAGCGAGATCAGGAACGCCACGCCGACGGCGATGATGACCGCCCTCATGCGGCGGCCCCATCCCCAGCGGCCTCGGCGCGCAGCGCGTCGGCCACCTCCCAGGTGCGGTACCGGGAGCCCTTCACCAGGACGACATCGCCCGGTCTTAGCTCGCTGCGCAGCACCTCGACGGCCGCCGCCTGATCGGTGAGCAGCACCGACTCTCCTCCCCAGTCACTTACCGCTGTCGCGCCCTCGTGGATCGGCGCCGCCGGCTCACCCACCACGAGCAGCCGGTCCACGCCCAGTTCCGCCGCGAGCCGGCCCACCTCCCGGTGCCCGTCGCGTTCGAAGTCGCCCAGCTCGGCCATGTAGCCGAGCGCGGCAAAGATACGCCCTTCCCGGCGCATGCCGGCAAGCGCGCGCAGCGCCACCGCCATCGACGCCGGGTTGGCGTTGTACGAGTCGTCGATCACGGTCACCCCGTCGGACCGGTCGAAGACGTCCATCCGGCGGGTGGAGACCAGCCCCAGCTCGCCCAGGGCGCCGGCCACCTCGGCCAGCGGCATCCCGAGCTCGCGGGCCACCGCCGCCGCGGCCAGCGAGTTGGAGACCTGGTGCCGGCCGGTCAGCCCGAGCCGCACCGGGGCGCTCCCCTCCGGGGTGACCAGCGTGTACGACGGCCGGCCCCGGTCGTCCAGCGACACGTCGACCGCCCGGACGTCGGCGTGCGCGGCCTCGCCGTACCGGACCACCCGGGCGCCGGTGCGCGCGGCCATCGCGTCGACCAGCGGGTCGTCGGCGTTGAGCACGGCCAGCCCGTCGGCCGGCAGCGCCTCGACCAGTTCCCCCTTGGCCAGGGCGATGTTCTCCACCGAGCCGAACTCGCCGATGTGCGCGACCCCGACGTTGAGCACCACGGAGATCCGCGGCGGCACCACGTCGCACAGGTAGCGCACGTGCCCGATCCCCCGGGCGCCCTTCTCCATCACCAGGAAGCGGGTCTCCGGCGTGGCCTGCAGGGCCGTGTACGGGTGCCCCAGCTCGTTGTTGAACGAGCCGGGCGGGGCCACCGTCGGGCCGAGCCGGACGGTGAGCTGGGCGATCAGGTCCTTGGTGGTGGTCTTGCCCGACGAGCCGGTCAGCCCGATCACGGTCAGCTGCGGCAGCCGGTCCACCACCGCGCGGGCCAACCGGCCCATCGCGGTCAGCGCGTCTCCCACCAGCACCATCGGCACCCCGGGCACCTCGCGGGTGCCGAGCACCGCCACCGCGCCCGCGTCCACCGCGCCGGTCGCGTAGTCGTGCCCGTCGACCTTCTCGCCGGGGAAGGCGACGAAGAGCGCCCCGGCGGTGACCTTGCGCGAGTCGAACTCGACCGGGCCGGTGACCCGGGCCGCCGGGTCGGCGCCGACGAGGCGGCCGTCTTCACCTCCTTCCACCAGTCGGCGCTCCCCCTCGCGCTGCTGCTGCGGCTGGCCGGCGTGGCCCGGATCAGCGCGATCAGCGACGACTACCCCGGCTCCCTGCTGGACGTGCGGCACCGGGTGCCGGTCGGCGTGCCGGAGCCGGAGCGGGCGCTCTCCCTCGCCGCCGCCGCCGGGTTCGGCCTGCCCGTCGGCGAGGAGCCGACGCTGCGCGTCGAGGCGCCCCCGACCGCACTTTCCGACGGCCCGTACGTGGTGGTGCACCCGGGGGCGTCGGTGCCGGCCCGGGCCTGCCCGCCCGAGCGGTGGGTGGAGATCGTGGCCAGGCTTACCGCGAGCGGCCATCGGGTAGTGGTCACCGGGGGGCCGGCCGAGACCGTGCTGACCTCCCGGGTCGCCGCCGCCGGGGGCACGACCTCGGCGGGCGCACCGGCCTGGCCGAGCTGGCCGGGGTCCTCGCCGGAGCGAGCTGCGTGGTGGTCGGCAACACCGGCCCCGCCCACCTCGCCGCCGCCGTCGGCGTACCCGTCGTCAGCCTCTTCGCGCCCACCGTCCCCTTCGGCCAGTGGGCGCCCTACCGGGTGCCGCTGGTCCGACTCGGCGACGCCGCCGCGCCCTGCCGGGACAGCCGGGCCACCCGCTGCCCGGTACCCGGCCACCCCTGCCTCACCGCCGGGGTCGACCCGGCCGAGGTGGTCGCCGCGGTCCGCCTGCTCGCCACCGGATTCCGACGCTGAAGGAGGGTCATGAACGTCCTGCTCTGGCACGTGCACGGCTCCTGGACCACGTCCTTCGTGCACGGCAGGCACCGCTACCTGGTGCCGGTCACCCCCGACCGCGACCCGTACGGGCTGGGTCGGGCCCGCACCTATTCCTGGCCGGAGAGCGCGGTCGAGGTGACCCCCGAGGAACTGGCCGACGCCGACGTGGACGTGGTCGTGCTGCAACGCCCCGAGGAGCTGGAGCTGGCCGAACGCTGGCTGGGCCGGCGGCCGGGCCGGGACCTGCCGGCGATCTACGTCGAGCACAACACCCCCAAGGGCGACGTGCCCACCACCCGCCACCCGATGGCCGACCGGGACGACCTGCTGCTCACCCACGTCACGCACTTCAACGAGCTGTTCTGGGACAACGGCGGCACCCGCACCGCCGTGGTCGAGCACGGGATGGTGCCGCCGAGGGTGCAGTGGACCGGCGAGCTGGACCGGCTCGCCGTGGTGATGAACGAGCCGGTACGCCGCTGGCGGGTCACCGGCACCGACCTGCTGTCCCGCTTCGCCGAGATCGCCCCGCTGGACGTGTTCGGCATGAAGGTCGCCGGGCTCGCGGAACACCTCGGCCTGCCCGGGCAACGCCTGGCCAGCCACGACGACGTGCCGCAGGACGTCATGCACGCCGAGCTGGCCCGGCGGCGGGCGTACCTGCACCTGTGCCGGTGGACGTCGCTGGGGCTGAGCCTGATCGAGGCCATGACGATCGGCATGCCGGTCGTCGCGCTGGCCACCACCGAGGCCGTGGACGCGGTGCCGCCCGACGCGGGAGTGCTCTCCACCCGGGTCGACACGCTCGTCGAGGCGGCCCGCTGGCTGACGGAGGACCGCGACGCCGCGTACCGGTTGGGTGCGCGGGCGCGGGAGGTGACGAAGGAACGCTTCGGGCTCGACCGGTTCCTCGCCGACTGGGACCGGATCCTTGAGGAGGAAACATGCGCATCGCGATGATCTCGGAGCACGCCAGCCCGCTCGCCGTCCTCGGCGAGGAGGACGCGGGCGGGCAGAACACGCACGTCGCCGAACTGGCGGCGGCCCTGGTCGGCGAGGGGCACGACGTGCGCGTCTACACCCGTCGGGACGCGGTCGACCTGCCCGACGTGGTCGACGCCGCCGCCGGCTACCAGGTGCGCCACGTGCCCGCCGGGCCGGCGCAGCGGGTGCCCAAGGACGAGCTGCTGCCGTACATGGGCGAGTTCGGGCGGTGGATGGCCGAACAGTGGGGCGAGCCGGGCTGGCGGCCGGACGTGGCGCACGCCCACTTCTGGATGAGCGGCCTGGCCACCCTGCACGCCGGCCGGCGCACCAACACCCCGGTGGTGCTGACGTACCACGCGCTGGGCTCGGTGAAGCGCCGCCACCAGGGGACCCGGGACACCAGTCCACCGGGCCGGGTCGGCTACGAACGGGCGCTGGGCCGGGCCGCCGACCGGGTGATCGTCCAGTGCCAGGACGAGATCGGCGAGCTGGTCCGGCTGGGCGTGCCGCGGTCGAGGATGGCGCTGGTCCCGTCCGGGGTGAACGAGGAGATGTTCCGTCCGGAGGGACCGGTCGCGCCCCGCGACCCGGCCCGCCCGCGCATCCTCACCGTCGGCCGGATGGTGGAGCGCAAGGGCTTCCAGGACGTCATCCGGGCGCTGCCGGCGGTGCCGGAGGCCGAGTGCGTGGTGGTCGGCGGCCCGGCGGCCGAGCTGCTGCCCGCCGACAGCTTCGCCCGCCGGCTGGGCGCGCTCGCCGCGTCCTGCGGGGTGGCCGACCGGGTCAGGCTGGTCGGCGCGGTGCCCCGGGAGGAGATGGGCGCGCTGGTACCGCTCCGCCGACGTGCTGGTCGCCGCCCCCTGGTACGAGCCGTTCGGGCTCACCCCGCTGGAGGCGATGGCCTGC
>NZ_JAEVHN010000335.1:0-6610 GCF_016803375.1 Micromonospora sp. 4G55 | reverse complement strand
GCCGCCGCCACCGCCAGCTCGGCGGCCCCACTGGCGTACGTCCAGAAGCGGGCCGCCCGGGCAGCGCGCGCGGCACGACCGCGTCGTAGAACCGGGGCTTGAGGAAGTGGGTGACGCCGGCGGTGGACAGCAGGCCGGCCAGGGCGCAGCCTCGCCACGACGGGTGGTCATCGGTGCTCTCCCTGGTGCTCGACGGCGCGCTGCACGGCCCGGTAGATCTGTCCGAACCGTAACGCGTCCGGGGTGCGCACCAGCATCACCTCCTGCCCGTGGTGCTGCACCCACAGCTCGTGCACCCGGTTGCCGCGCTCGTAGGAGCGGTCCAGCCAGCTCAGCGGCAGCTCCAGGAACGGGGTCAGGGCCAGCGCGCGACCGCGCAACCGGCGAGGATGACCAGCGCCAGCTTCCAGTTGCCCCGGTCCTGCGCCGACCAGGCCAGCGAGACCACGCAGACCAGCGCCACCAGTGGTGGCAGCGAGAGCAGCAGCACGAGGACGCCCCGGCCCAGCACCCGCCCCCGGACGGCCAGCGTCGTCGCCCCGCGCGCGTGCCAGACGTACGTCACGTCGGCGATCCGGATCGCGTGCCCACCGGCCCGGATCGACTCCGAGGTCACCTGGACGGTGTCGTCCCGGTAATAGAGGGTCATCACTAACCCTAACCATCCGTGGGCAAGACCCGCCCCCGTCGTTCCGGCAGCCGGTCGCCCCTCCGGTCCGCGCGTCCGCCCGGGGGTCCGGGGTGCGTCCGGGGCCATCTGCTGCCGGGGACCCCCGCACCGGGCCCACCGGCCAAGGGAGCGCGGACCGGGGGGACCGGCGGCGTCGCGACGGGACGGCGCGGGACGGTCGGGCGGCGTACCGTCCGGGCGCATGGCCGACAGCGAGCGCAACGTCGAGGTGGTCCGCCGGTACCTGCGGACGTTCGTCACCCGGGACCTGGCCGAGCTGCGGGCGGTGGTCGCCGAGGATGTGGAGATCTACGGGTCCGGCCGGGCCGTCCGGGGCCGGCACTTCGTCGAAGGGGCCATCGCCGCGCCGGGGCTGACCGTGCTCGACCAGGAGATCCGGGAGCTCTTCGCGGCGGGCGACCGGGTGGTCGTCTCGATGGCGCAGACCTACCGGCGGGACGCCACCGGCGCCACGGCCGTGCAGAGCGCCTGCAAGATGTACCGGCTGGCCGGCGGCCGGATCGTGCAGTTCTGGGGCGAGCAGGACCTCTACGGCCTGCTGCGGGGGCTGGAGATGGTGCCCGACGGGCCGATCGAGTTCTGAGCGCGGGGCATCGGGCGGCGGCTCTCCATCGCCCGCTGCACCGCCCGGTAGACCTGGCCGAAGCGCAGCGCGTCACCGGTGCGCAGCAGCAGCACCGGTCGGCCCCGCCAGCGGGCCCACATCTCCCACTCCCGGCTGCCCCGGGCGTACGAGCGGTCGAGGTGTTCGAAGAGGAAGTCGGCGAGCGGGCCGACGGCGAGCCCGACCAGCACCGAGGCGCCCACGATGGCGACGGTGACGGTGAGCGAGCGGTGCAGCCAGACGGCCAGCGCCACCCCCAGCACGGCGGCGACCAGGGGGCCGGCCAGCGCCACGCCCAGGGCGCCGCGCCCGGCGAGCACCCGCCACGAACGGCTGCCCCGCTGGTGCCAGACCATGCCGATCTCGGCGAGCGGGAAGGCTCGCCCGTCCACCCGGATCGCGGTGGAGGTGACCTGCACCGACCTGTCTTCGTAGTACGTGATCATGGCGGCACTCCCGGTGGCGGGGCTGACACCAGCCTACGTACCCCAACGACCGGGCCGTAAGGTTGGCACGCGACTTCGACGAGGAAGTGAGGGCAGCGTGAGCGAGTTCGTGCGGCTGGAGACCAAGGACGGCATCGGCACCATCCGGCTGGAGCGGCCGCCGATGAACGCGCTCAACACCCAGGTGCAGGAGGAGTTGCGCGCCGCGGCCGCGGCGGCCACCGCCGACGCCGGCGTCCGCGCCGTCATCGTGTACGGCGGGGAGAAGGTCTTCGCTGCCGGCGCGGACATCAAGGAGATGGCCGACATGTCCTACGTGGACATGGCGGAGCGGGCCGCGGACCTGTCCAGCGCCCTCGGCGCGATCGCCCGGATCCCCAAGCCGGTGGTCGCCGCGATCACCGGGTATGCCCTCGGCGGCGGCTGCGAGCTGGCCCTGGCCTGCGACTGGCGGGTGGTGGCCGAGGACGCCAAGCTCGGCCAGCCGGAGATCAAGCTCGGCATCATCCCCGGCGCCGGCGGCACCCAGCGGCTGGCCCGCCTGGTCGGCCCGGCCCGCGCCAAGGATCTGATCAGTCGCCGCGATGGTGGATGCCCAGGAGGCGCTGCGGATCGGCCTGGCCGACCGGGTGGCCCCGGCCGCGCAGGTCTACGACGCGGCCGTCGAGCTGGTGAGGCCGTACCTGACCGGCCCGGTGCAGGCGCTGCGCGCGGCGAAGCTCGCCGTCGACGGCGGCCTGGACATGGACCTCAACTCCGGTCTGGCCTGGGAGAGCCAGCTCTTCGCGGCGCTCTTCGCCACCGACGACCGGCGCGAGGGCATGGCCGCCTTCGTGGCGAAGCGCAAGCCGGACTTCACCGGCCGCTGACCGTCGGCCCGGGCCGCGACCCCGCGTGGTCGCCGGCCTTCGGGTGAACCGAGAAGTGTTCACATCCTCCGTACCGGCCAGTAGCGTGTGACACCGGTCAGGTGACGAGGGGAGCGGCGATGACGGAACGGGTCGAGGGCCACGGCGGGGAGCTCGCGCTGGCGGCGCTGCGCGCCAACGGCGTACGGGAGATGTTCACCCTCTCCGGCGGGCACGTCTTCCCGCTCTACGACGCCGCCCACAAGCACGGGTTTCCGATCTACGACGTGCGGCACGAGCAGTCCGCGGTCTTCGCCGCCGAGGCGGTGGCCAAGCTCAACCGCCGCCCCGGCCTGGCCGTGCTCACCGCCGGCCCCGGCGTCACCAACGGCGTCTCCGGGCTGACCAGCGCGTTCTTCAACGCCTCGCCGGTGCTGGTGCTGGGCGGGCGGGCGCCGCAGTTCCGCTGGGGCTCGGGCAGCCTCCAGGAGATGGACCACCTGCCGCTGGTCGCCCCGGTCACCAAGCACGCCGAGACGGTGTTCAGCACCGACGACATCCCACGCGCCGTCACCGCCGCCCTGACCAGCGCGCTCACCCCGCACCGGGGCCCGGCCTTCCTGGACTTCCCGCTGGAGGCGGTCTTCAGCGTCGGCGACGTCGAGCTGCCCGCGCCGGTCGCCGTCGCGCCGGTCGAGCCGGACCCGGACGAGGTGGCCCGCGCCGGCCGGCTGATCGCGGGCGCGCAGCGCCCGGTGTTCATCGCCGGCTCCGACGTGTACGCCGGCGACGCGGTCGCCGCCCTCCGCGAGGCCGCCGAGGCGCTCGGGGTGCCGGTCTTCACCAACGGCATGGGGCGCGGTGCGCTGCCGCCGCAGCACCCGCTCGCCTTCGCCAAGGCCCGCCGGGTCGCCCTGAAGGGCGCCGACGTGGTCGTCGTCATCGGCACGCCGCTGGACTTCCGGCTCAGCTTCGGCGACTTCGGGGACGCGGCGGTGGTGCACATCGTCGACGCCCCCCAGCCAGCGGGCCGGGCACGTCCAGCCCGCCGCCAGCCCCGCCGGCGACCTGCGGCTGATCCTCTCCGCGCTGGCCGGGCAGCCCGGCGACCGGGTCGACCACGCCGACTGGATCGCCCAGCTGCGCACCGCCGAGGACGCCGCGAAGGCCCGCGACGGCGAGGAGATGGCCGCCGACACCGACCCGATCCGGCCGGCCCGGGTCTACGGCGAGCTGCGCCGGGTGCTCGCCCCCGACGCGATCACCATCGGCGACGGCGGCGACTTCGTCTCGTACGCCGGCCGCTACCTGGAGCCGGCGCAGCCGGGCACCTGGCTCGACCCCGGCCCGTACGGGTGCCTGGGCACCGGCATGGGTTACGCGATGGGCGCCCGGGTCAGCCACCCGGACCGGCAGATCTGCGTGCTGATGGGCGACGGCGCGGCCGGCTTCTCGCTGATGGACGTGGAGTCCCTGGTCCGGCAGCGGCTGCCGGTGGTCATCGTGGTCGGCAACAACGGCATCTGGGGGCTGGAGAAGCACCCGATGCGGGCCATGTACGGCTACGACGTCGCCGCCGACCTCCAGCCGGAGCTGCGCTACGACAAGGTGGTCGAGGCGCTCGGCGGGGCCGGCGAGACGGTGGCCAAGCCGGCCGACCTCGGGCCGGCCCTGGCCCGCGCCTTCGACGCCGGGGTGCCGTACCTGGTCAATGTGCTCACCGACCCGACGGATGCGTACCCGCGCTCGTCGAACCTGGCCTGACCACGACGCCGCGACCGCCGCTCACCGGGTGACCGGCGGCGGCGGTCGCGTTCTGTCAGCAGCTAAATCAGCGGAATGTCAGCGGCCGTCGCCGTAACGTCAGACCCCTCGCGCATCGTTGGGCGACCAGCGATAACGATCGGAGTTCTGATGACATACGCGATCCGCGCCGAGGGGCTGGTGCGCCGCTTCGGTGCCACCACCGCCCTCGCCGGGGTCGACCTGGAGGTTCCCACGGGGACGGTATTCGGGTTGCTCGGTCCCAACGGCGCCGGAAAGACCACCGCGGTACGGGTGCTCGCCACCCTGCTCGCCCCGGACGAGGGGCACGCCACGGTCGGCGGGTACGACGTCGGCCGCGACGCCCACCGGGTGCGCCAGCTGATCGGTCTGACCGGCCAGTACGCCTCGGTCGACGAGACCCTGACCGGCACCGAGAACCTGCTGCTCATCGGCCGGCTGCTCGGGCTCGGCCGGGCCCAGGCGCGGGCCCGCGCCGCGGAGCTGCTCGCCGACTTCCAGCTCACCGACGCCGCCGGCCGGGCGGCCAAGACCTACTCCGGTGGCATGCGCCGCCGGCTGGACCTGGCGGCCAGCCTGGTCGGGCGGCCGCAGGTGCTCTTCCTCGACGAGCCGACCACCGGGCTGGACCCGCGTAGCCGCAACGAGCTGTGGGACATCGTGCGCACTCTGGTCGCCGACGGGGTGACCGTGCTGCTCACCACGCAGTACCTGGAGGAGGCCGACCAGCTCGCCGGCCAGATCGCGGTGGTCGACCACGGGCGGGTGATCGCCCAGGGCACCCCCGAGGAGCTGAAGGCGAAGACCGGCGGGCAGGTGCTCACCGTGCGCCCGGTCGACCCGGCCGACCTGCCGACCGTGCGGGCCATCGCCGGCGAGGTGGCCCGGGCGACGCCGGAGGTCGCCCAGACCACCGTCACCGTGCCGGTGAACGACCCGGACGTGCTGCCCGCGGTGGTCCGCCGGCTCGACGCCGCCGAGATCCAGGTGGCGGAGCTGGCCCTGCGCGGTTCCAGCCTGGACGAGGTCTTCCTCTCCCTCACCGGCCACCGGGCCGAGCAGGACGCCGCCGCCGACGTACTCGAAGGGACCCCGGCATGACCGCCGTCACCGCGCCCGCGCCCGCGCTCGCCCCGGCCCGCCGGCTCGGCGTCGGCGCCGGCCTGCGGCACACCCTCACCCTGGCCTGGCGCAGCCTGGTGCAGATCAAGCACAACCCGATGGAGCTGCTCGACCTGAGCATCCAGCCGGTGATGTTCGTGCTGCTCTTCACCTACGTCTTCGGCACCGCCATCGCCGGCTCGTCCGGCGAGTACCTGACCTTCATGCTGCCCGGCATCATGGTGCAGAACGCGCTCTTCGCCACCATGACCACCGGGTTCGGGTTGAACAACGACCTGACCAAGGGGGTCTTCGACCGGCTCCGGGCGCTGCCGATCGCCCGCTGGGCCCCGCTGGCCGGCCGGATCCTCGCCGACACGGTCAAGCAGGCCTGGTCGATCGCGTTGCTGCTCGGGGTCGGGATGATCCTCGGCTTCCGGGTCGGCAACGGTGCGCTCGGCGTGCTGGCCGCGTTCGCCCTGCTGCTGGCGTTCACCCTGGCCGCGTCGTGGATCTCGGTGCTGGTCGGGGTGCTGGTCAGCGAGCCGGAGAAGGTGCAGATCTTCGGCTTCATGGTGATCTTCCCGCTCACCTTCACCAGCAACATCTTCGTGCCCACCGACCGGATGCCCGGCTGGTTGCAGAACTGGGTCGAGGTCAACCCGGTCACCGTCGTCGCCGACGCGCTGCGGGGGCTGCTGGTCAGCGGCCCGGTGGCCGGCCCGGTGCTGCAGACCCTGCTCTGGGGCGCCGGCATCGCGGTGCTCTTCGCGCCGCTGTCCCTGCGCGCGCTCAAGCGTCGGGTGTGAGCCGGACGGCCTCCCCGGCCGTCTCCACCCCGCCCCGGCGAAGGCTTCCGCACCGAGGGCGGGGCGGGCCGCCGCGGTCGTCCATCACCGCGGCTGCGCGAGCGGGATCCGCCTAGACCTCCGGGCGGTCCTCCTCGCGCGGCGGGTCGCCCTCGCGGTGGCGCAGGTCGTCCTCCCGTCGGCGCAGGTCCTCCTCCCAGCGGCGGAACAGCTCCTCGTCGTCGCGACGGGAGCGGTCGGCGATGGAGTCGAGGAACTCCGGGTCGTCGTCGGGCGCGACCGGTCGGCGCCGGTCCCGTCCGGTGGGGGCGGGGCCGGCCGGGCCG
>NZ_JAEVHN010000334.1:0-6629 GCF_016803375.1 Micromonospora sp. 4G55 | reverse complement strand
CCGCGCGCCGGCACCGGGCGATCAGCTGCCGAAGAAGACCTCGGCCTCGGCGTACCGCTCCAGCGGCACGGTCTTCAGCTCAGCCGTGGCGTCGGCCAGCGGCACCCGGACGATGTCGGTGCTCTGCATCGCGACCATCTTGCCCCAGTCGCCCTCGTGCGCCGCGTCGATCGCCTGCAGGCCGAGCCGGGTGGCGAGTACCCGGTCGAAGGCGGTCGGGGTGCCGCCGCGCTGGATGTGGCCGAGCACGACGGTGCGGGCCTCCTTGCCGGTCTTGGCCTCCAGCTGCTCGGCGAGCCACTGGCCGATGCCGCCGAGGCGGACGTGGCCGAACGAGTCGAGCTCCTGGTTGTGCAGCACCATCTGGCCGTCCAGCGGCTGGGCGCCCTCGGCGACCACCACGATCGGGGCGTACTGGTGCTGGAAGCGCTTCTCGACGTACCCGGCGACCTGGTCGACGTCGAACTGCCGCTCCGGCAGCAGGATCACGTTGGCGCCGCCGGCGAGGCCGGCGTGCAGGGCGATCCAGCCGGCGTGCCGGCCCATCACCTCGACCACCAGGGTGCGGTGGTGGCTCTCGGCGGTGGTGTGCAGCCGGTCGATGGCCTCCATCGCGATGTTGACCGCGGTGTCGAAGCCGAAGGTGTAGTCGGTGGCGCCGAGGTCGTTGTCGATCGTCTTCGGCACGCCGATCACGTTGACGCCCAGCTCGTGCAGCTTGGTGGCCACGCCGAGGGTGTCCTCGCCGCCGATCGCGATCAGGGCGTCGACGCCCTGCGCGGCGAGGTTCTCCTTGATCCGCTCCACGCCGTTCTCAATCTTGAACGGGTTGGTCCGGGACGAGCCGAGGATGGTGCCGCCGCGCGGCAGGATGCCGCGGACCTCCGCGATGCCCAGCGGCCTGGACCGGCCCTCCAGCGGGCCCTTCCACCCGTCCTGGAAGCCCACGAACTCGTGACCGTAGGTGGCGACGCCCTTGCGGACCACCGCCCGAATGACCGCGTTGAGACCTGGGCAGTCGCCGCCGCCGGTGAGCACGCCGATACGCATGATCTGCTCATCCTCCTGGAGCATCAGGTGAAGCCCGGATAAGCCCCAGGATATGTGTCAGATCAGACCATCGGCGCCGTTGCCGGCCCGGGGCGGGCCGTCAGTGCGCACTGTAGTCGGCGCGGGTGCCCGCCGACACCGCGCCCCGGCCCGTCCCACCCCCCGAACCGGGCTACCGGTCAGTAGCTGACCTCGTGGTTTTCGCCCGCCCTCGGCGGCCTGCCGGTCACCGCCGCCCTGGCGAACCCGAGCAGGTTGACCACCGCACCGCCCGGCGAGTCCCAGTACTCGGCGGAGTTGGCGTGCACCTTGATCAGCGTCAGGCCGGGGGTGTCCAGGCCGTCCGGGAACCAGGTCTTCAGCAGCGGGTTCCACAGCTGCTCGGCCTTCGCCCGGTCGTAGCTCTCCTGAGCGGTGCCGGAGACCGACACCCAGGCGTCGTGCCGCTGGTCGGAGAAGGCGACGTTCACCTCCGGGTTGACCCGGATCTGGCGCACCTTCGGCGAGTCCGCGTAGGCGAAGAACCACAGGTCGCCGTCGAACTCCGCCTCCTGCAACCCCATCGGCCGGCTCACCATCCGCCCGTCGACGCCGATGGTGGTCAGCATGCAGATCCGGGCCTGCCGAATCAGCTCGGTCACCCGGCGGCGGGCGTCGGCGGCGCTGGTCGGGTCACTGGTCATCGTGAACTCCCTCGCATCGGCTCGTCGAACCGGTGCCCAGGACAGAACGGGTCAAACCCGCATCGCCTCACCGGCCCGTCATCGCCCGCCAGCGCGCCAGGTTGTGCCGGGCGTCGACCAGGGCGTCGTGCCGGTCGGCATCGGCGTCGGGCAGCTTCGGCCGGCCCCGGTCGTCCCAGAGCTGGCGCAGCTCCTTGGTGAACCGGGGGATCTCCCGGGGCAGCGCCGGCATCGCCCCCCAGAGCTGGGCCAGCACCACGTGGTCGTACGCGGCGTACCAGGCCCAGAGTTCGAGCTGCTCGCCCGGGCGGTCGCGGACCGGCTCCAGCAGGAAGTCGTAGAGGTCGTCGCGGATGCGCTCGCGCGAGCGCCAAGCGCGGTCGGCCGGGGACGGCAGCTTGTCGAGCACGTTGCGGCGCACCCAGGGCACGGCGCGGGAGTCGTCGAACTGGGTGGAGACCGCGTAGAACTCGCGGCCGTACTCGTCGACGACACCGATCGACACGAGGTCGACGATCTGGCCGTCCTCGATGAATTCGCAGTCGTAGAAATAGCGGTAGACCATCGCGTCAATCCTCGCCTACGCCCGGCGGCGTCCGCCGCCCGGGTCCGTTCCCGACCGGCTCCCCGCCCTTGCCACGGGGGCGAAACCGCACCTCAGCCGGCACCTCGACCCCGACCGGCGGCGTCACGCAGACGATTTGAGGGGTGTACAGCAAGCGACTGGACCGTCATGATCTGATGTGTACCGCTACCGGACGCCGAACCGGTGTCAGTTCACCTCTTCAGGGGCCGTCAGGTTCACCCGGTGAGCGAGTTGTGGTCCTTGACCGGGGAGGGGTTGGGCCGTGGAGATGCGCCTACCGGAGCCGGGTGACGCCCTCACGGGCGTGGAGATGTTCGCCGGGCTGGAGCCGGAGGTGCGGCAGCGGGTGATCGCCGCGGCGGTGCCGCGCACGTACCGCAAGGGCCAGCTGCTCTTCGTGGAGAACGACCCGGGCGAGTCGCTGATCGTGCTGCGCCGGGGGGCGGTGGCGGTGTTCCGCACCGCGCCGACCGGCGAACGGGCGGTGCTGTCGGTGATCCGACCGCCGGACGTGCTCGGCGAGGTCTCGCTGCTGGACGCCTCCACCCGCTCGGCGTCCGCCGAGGCGATCGAGGACAGCGCCGCGCTGGCCCTGTCCCGACCCGCCTTCATGGAGCTGGTGCATTCCAACCCGCGCATCCTGGACGCGGTGATGCGCTCGCTGGGCGGCCTGATCCGCCGGCTGACCGAGCAGAACGCCGACCACGTCTTCCTGGACCTGCCCGGCCGGGTGGCCAAGACCCTGGTCCGGCTGGCCGGCGAGAGCCAGGCCCCGATGATCACCATCGAGCTCAACCAGAGCCAGCTCGCCGAGATGGCCGGCGGCTCCCGGCAGAGCGTCAACCAGGCGATCGGCTCCTTCGCCAGCCGGGGCTGGCTGCGGACCGAGGGTCGCCGGATCGTCGTCACCGACGTGTCGGCGCTGCGCCGCCGGGCCGGGATGAACGACCGCTGACCGCGCGACGCGGCCGGGCGCGGAGCGCGCCGGCCACGTCACGGTGTCATCCGCCCAGGATCACGGGGTGGTGCTGGTCGGCCCCGCCCAACTGGTGGTGGTGCCGGTCGGCCCGGCCCAGTCGGTGCCGTCCTTGCCGTCACCGGACTGCTCGCTGACGATCCCCTCGGCCTGGAGCACGGCCAGCGTGGCGGCGTCGACGTCGACCGACTCCCCCGCGGAGTGGGCGACGCCGTCACCGTCGGTCCAGTCGCTCTCGAGCTTCACATACACCATGATCTCTCCCCTTGATCATTGATGGGATTTCGGCCGCCTGAATGTAGCTCTCCCAACCGGCCGGAGGAGTGTCCACAAGCCAACAGCCCGGTACCTGACAGCGCCGGCAACGGCGATACTCACGATGGACGCCGGGCGACGACCGGTAGGCAGACCCACCCAGTGGAGGGCGTCATCTCCGCGCAGTGTGACCGTTGTGGACGTACCGCCGCCGACGGCGACCGCTTCTGCGGTGGCTGTGGGACGGAGCTGGGTGCGCTCTGCCCGCACTGCCTGCGGCCGCTCGCCACCGACGCGGTGTTCTGCACCTCGTGCGGCGCGCCCCGCGCCGGCTCCGGCCGGCCCGTCGCGACCCCGCAGGAGGACCGCCGCCGGGTCAGCGTGCTCTTCGTCGACCTGATCGACTTCACGCCGTACGTCGAACGGGCCGACCCGAGCAGGTCCGCGGCATGCAGACCGGCTTCTTCTCCGCCGCCAAGCGCGTCGTCGGCAGTACGGCGGCGTGGTCGAGAAGTACATCGGCGACGCGGTGATGGCGCTCTTCGGCGCCCCGGTCGCCACCGAGACCGACGCGTTGCGCTGCGTGCGGGCCGGGCTGGAGCTGCAACGGGTGCTCACCCGGTTCGCCCCCACCGGCGCCGACGAGCTGCGCTTCCGGGTGGGCGTGGCGACCGGCGAGGCGCTGGTCGACGTGGCCGCCGCCCGCGACGGCGGGCAGGCCATCGTGGCCGGCGACGTGGTCAACACCGCCTCCCGGATGCAGTCGGTGTCGCCGCCCGGCGGGGTGCTGGTCTGCGGCAACACCCACGCGCTGACCAAGGACGCCATCCGGTACGCCGAGCAGCCGCCGGTCACCCTGCGCGGGCGTTCCTCGCCCACCGAGGTCTGGCTGGCCCTGTCCCCGGTACGCCGGCAGCCGACCGACCGGGAACCCGACACCACCCCGCTGATCGACCGCGAGCACGAGCTGGGCCTGCTGGTCAACGCCCTGCACCGGTCGCTGCGGGACCGCCGCCCCCAGGTGGTGACGCTCTTCGGCCGGGCCGGCATCGGCAAGAGCCGGCTGATCCGGGAGCTGTACCGGCACTCCGGGCGGCTGGTCGACGAGCCGGTGAGCTGGCGTACCGGGCGATGCCCGCCGTTCGGCGAGAACGTCACGTTCGCCGCGCTGGCCGACATCGTCAAGACCGAGGCCGGCATCCTGGACACCGACCCGGCCCCCACCGCGTCCCGCCGGCTGAGCGCGGCGGTGGCCGAGCTGGTCGGCCCCGGCGAGCGGGACCGGCTGGTCGACGCGCTGCGCCCGCTGGTCGGGCTCGCCGGCGTCACCCTGCCCGCCGAGGAGACCGAGTCGGCCTGGCGTCGCTTCCTGCTGGCGCTGGCCGCCCGCCGTCCCACCGTGCTGGTCTTCGAGGACCTGCACTGGGCCGACGACGCGATGCTGCGCTTCGTCGAGCTGCTCGGCGCCGCCGCCCGGGACGTGCCGCTGCTGCTGCTCTGCACCGCCCGCCCCGAGCTGGTGGACCGGGACCCGAGCTGGGCGGGCACCATCACCGGCTCGGTGACGATCACCCTCCCGCCGCTGCGCGACACCGGCATCGCCTCGCTCTACGCGCACATGTTCGGCCAGGCGGCCTTCTCCGCCGACATGCTCAGCCCGCTGATCGAGGTGGCCGGGGGCAACCCGCTCTACGCCCACGAGTACGTGCGGATGCTGATCGAACAGGGCGCGCTGCGCCAGTCCGGGCGGGGCTGGTCGCTGGAGAAGCACCTCGAACTGCCGATGCCCGAGAGCGTGCACTCGGTCATCGCCAACCGGGTCGACCTGCTCGACGCCAAGGACCGCGCGGTGCTGCTCGCCGCTTCGGTGGTCGGCGTGCAGTTCTGGCCGGGCGCGGTGGCCGCCGCGCTGGGCCAGCCGGTCGAGGCGGTGGAGCGGTCCCTGCGCCGGCTGGAGCAGCGCGACTTCGTCCACGAGCAGGCGGCGTCCACGATGGCCGGGCAGCCGGAGTTCCGGTTCCGGCACGTGCTGGTGCGCGACGTCTGCTACCAGCGGCTGCCGCGTACCGAGCGGGTGGCCCGGCACGAGCGGACCGCGGGCTGGCTGGACGCGCTGTCGCAGAGCCGGGACACCGACCTGGCCGAGGTGCTGGCGCACCACCGCTGGGCGGCCCACGAGATCGCCCGCACGCTGGGCATGCCGATCCAGCGGTACGCCGGCCCCGCGCGGGCCGCGCTGCACCGGGCGGCCCGCCGCGCGTACGCCCTGCACGGGCTGGACGCCGCGGCCAGCCACGCGGGCCGCGCCCTCGGCCTGGCCGACGACAGCGACCCGGTCGACCGACTGCAACTGGAGCTGCTGAGCACCGAGATCTCGTTCTACCGCGACGGCAACGCCTTCCTCTCCGGCGGCGGCCCGGAGCAGCTGCACGCGCTGGCCGACCGGCTGCTCGCGCACGACGACGACGCCTGCGCGGCCCGGGCGTGGACGCTGCTCGGCCAGGCCGCCTGGCTGCGCGCCGACCGTAGCGCCGCGGTGGCCTGTCTGGACCGGGCGGTCGCGCTCTTCGCACCGCTGCCCGACAGTGCCCAGAAGGCGGACGCGCACGCCGAGCTGGGCCGGCTGCACATGCTCAACTACGAGCGGGACGCGGCGGTCGCCGCCGCCGAGACGGCGGCCGGGATCGGCGAGCGCCTGGGCCTGGCGGAGATCCGCACCAACGCCCGGATCACCGCGGCCACCGCCCGCTACCAGGCCGGCGACCGGGCCGGCCTGGACGACCTGCACGCGCTGGTCGAGTTGAGCCGGACCCAGCAGCTGCTCGCCCTGCCCCGGGCGTTGCAGAACCTCGCCTTCGCGCTGCGCGAGGAGGGCGACTGGCTGCGCTCCGACGCGCTGCTGTCGACCGCGCCGGCCGCCCGGGGCAGCGGGCAGACCCTTGCCACCAGCTACTCCGGCGAGGCGATGCGGGCGTACTTCGACGGGGACTTCGGCCGGCTGCTGGCCGCCGCCGACGCGTTCGTGGACACCACCACCGGCGGCTGGGACATGCAGGTGCGCGGCCTGCGCTCCTGCCTG
>NZ_JAEVHN010000333.1:0-6638 GCF_016803375.1 Micromonospora sp. 4G55 | reverse complement strand
GGGGTGCGGTCGGCGGTGGCGGCGGGCCGGCCGTCCTGGATGGCGGTGAGCAGGGGGCGCAGGGAGAGGGCGATCAGCGAGGCGGCCAGGCAGCCGCCCACCACGACGGCGACCCAGACCTTCCCGTCGGCGGCGCCGATCAGCGGGCCGGCGGTGACCGGACCGATCACCCCGCTGATCCCGAAGATCATCGAGCTCATCGCGTTGTACCGGCCGCGCAGCTCGTCGGTGGCCAGCGCGTTGGTCAGCGCCGGCATCACCGGCGACAGCATGGTCTCGCCGAACCCGAAGATCGCCGCGCAGGCCACCACGCCGAGTGCCGCGACCAGGGCGTTGCCGGTGCCGATCAGGCCGGCCGCGCCGAGAGTGAGCCAGGCGGCCGCGAAGACCGCGCCGACCACCGCGAGCGCGCCGGTGCGGCTGCGCCCCTCCATCCGCCTGATCACCAGCAGCTGGGAGAGCACGATCATCAGGGTGTTGCCGGCCAGCGCCCAGGCGACGACGCGCGGGGTCACCTCGACCACCCGGACGGCGTACGCGGTGAAACCGACCTCGATCTGGGCGTACCCGCAGGTGGTGAGCACCAGGCCGAAGATCACCAGACGGCGGAACGGGCGGTCCCGCAGCACGGTGAGGTAACCCCCGCCGCCGGTCTTCGCGCCCACCGCGCCAGCGGCGAGCCGGTGCCCGACGTGCGGCAGGGTCAGCAGGATGACCGCCGGCGTCAGGTAGCTGAGCGCGTCGAGCAGGTAGATCGCCTGGAAGGTCGCCGGTCGGGCGACGTCGACGATGGCGCCGGAGGTCAGGCCGCCCACGCCGATGCCGAGGTTGAGCAGGGCGAAGTTCAGCCCGTACACCCGTTGCCGCTCGTCGTCGGCGGTGAGCGAGGCGAGGATGGTGTTCTGCCCCGACCAGATCGCGGAGCTGCCGATCGCGATCACCGTGGCCACCCCGAACGCGGAGGCGGTCGAGTCGACCAGCGCGAGTGACCCGGTGCCGATCGCCTCGATCAGCAGGGACGGCAGCACCACCCGGCGGGCGCCGAACCGGTCGATCAGCGTCCCGCCCAGCGGGGAGAGCGCCAGGGTGACCGCGCCGTACCAGCCGATGACCAGGCCGGCGCGCGGATCGGAGAGGCCGCGCACGTCGGTCAGGTAGATGAACAGGAACGGCAGGGTGAGGCCGCGACCGATCGCCGACAGCAGGGTGCCGAGCAGGATGCGTCGGGCTTCCGGACGGCGGGGGAGGGATCGGCGCAGCATGCCGCGATTCTTTCCACCGGGTCTGACAGGTCGCGACGCATTTTGCCGCCGCTCGCGCCTGCCACGTGATCAAGCGCACGTCCACGGGCGCTGTCGGTCGGCTCTGCCATGCTGGCCCGGTGAGCGTGACCTGGCGACACCTGCCCGCATCGGCCCGCGAGATCGCCGTCGCCGCCACCGACGCCGTCGAGGCCGCGAAGGCCCGCGACGGTGCGGCGTACGAGGCGGCGACCGCGCGGCTCGGCGGGGCCGAGCGCTCCGGCCTGGTCCTCGGCGCGGTGGTGCGGCTGCTGCTGGAGGAGACCCACCCGGACGGGCTGGACGGCGACGACGTCCGGCAGGTGCTGGAGCACTGCGTCCGGGCGGCGGCGCCGTGGCGGCCGGAGGTGGACGCGCACGTGGTGCTGGTCCTGCTGGCCTCCGCGCTCGGCGTGTACGACCCGGGGGAGGACGACTCCCCGCCCGATCCGGCGGCGATCGCCCGGCACGCCCCGCTGCTCGTCGCCGACCTGCTCGCGGTGACCGCGGCCGGTCGAGGGCTACCTGGGGACGGCGTTCACCGAGATCGAACGCACCGAACGACAGGACTGACGACGGGACGAACGGTCGGGGGCATCGACCGATCGGCGCTGCTCACACCGGTGGGCGTGGCGGTACGCTCCGCCCACAACATGATCGACTTGTCACGGGGGCGGTTGATGGACAGACGTGCGTGGGTACGGCTCGCGGTCGTACCACTGATCGGCGGCGCGGGCCTGGTGGGCCCGGCGGCGCCCGCGGCGGTCGCCGCGCCGGTGCCGGTCACCCAGGCGGCGGCCGACGAGTTGTACGTGAGCAACAAGGACTGCGGGCCCGGCGGAAACGGCGGTATGGAAACGCCGTTCTGCACCATTTCCGCCGCGGCGGCGGTGGCGCAGCCCGGCCAGACGGTGCTGGTCCAGCCGGGTGACTACCCGGAGGCGCTCACCGTCACCCGCTCCGGCACCGTGGACGCGCCGGTCACCTTTCGGGCCGTGAACGGACCGAACGGCCGTGTCACGGTGGGCAACATCGACGCCACCAACGTCATCGGCGCCGTCATCACCCTCTCCGGCGTGCATGACGTGGTGGTGCAGGGGTTCACCGTGGTGAGCACGCCGGAGCGGACCCCGCTCGTGGTCGACGGGTCCACCCGGGTCACCCTCGACGGTCTCGGAGCGACCGCGTCGCGCACCCCGGGCACGCTGCACCTCACCGGAGCCTCCCGGGATGTCACCGTCAGCCGGAACTACTTCAGCAACGGGCCTGCCCAGAATCCCGCCCTGCGGGTCGACCCGGGCGTCACCGGCACGGTGATCGTCCACAACCAGCTGTCCAACAGCGGTCTGCTGGTCACTGACGCCGCCGATACGATGATCACCAACAACACGGTCCTGACCAACTGCCAGCGGGGCATCGAGGTGGCCGGAACAGCGTCCGGCGTGGAGATCCAGAACAACATCGTGCGCACCCACCCGTTCCGCGCGGCCTGTGCCGACCCGGGACCGGCCACCGCGATCACGGTGTCGCCGGACTCGACGGACGGCGCGATCGTCGACTACAACCTGATCGACCCGATCACCGGCGGCGCCCTCTACTCATGGGGCGGGACCAACTACTCCGACCTGCCGTCCTTCCGCACTGCCAGCGGTCAGGGGCAGCACGACATCGCGGCCGACCCGATGATCGGGAACCTCATGAGCAGCGGGCGGTACTACCGCCCGATCGCCGCGACATCGCCCGCGGTCGACTCGGCCAACGCCTCCGCCAAGGGGCTCGCCCCCACCGACATGCTCGGCAACCCGCACAGCGACAACCCGGCCGTGCCCAACACCGGCACCGGCACCGGGTACCACGACCGGGGCGCCTTCGAGGTCCAGGGCGGCGTGATCGGCGGCCAGGTCGGCATCCAGCGCAAGCGCGGCACCGACCCGTTCGCGGTGACGGCGATCGCCGCCCCGCAGTACGCCTGGACGACCGACGGCGAGGGCGGCTCGATCGCCTACAAGTTCGACGACGAGCGCTACTGGCGAGTGGGCACCGACCGGACGCGGGACCACTCGTTCCGGCGCGGTGGCCGCAGCTGTGTCGCGACGGCGACCAGCTTCACCGACTTCCGGGTCAAGGCGGAGTACAGCTACTACCACTGCACCACGGTCGGGGCGCCCTACACTCCGGTGGCGCCGACCCGGGTGCTGGACACCCGGGCGGCGATCGGCACCGCCACCACCACGGCGGTGCCGCCGAAGGGCGAGGTCGTCCTGCCGGTCCCGAGCGTCGGCGGCGTGCCGGCCCGGGACATCACCGCACTGGTCCTCAACGTCACGGTCACGAAGCCCACGGCCTCGGGCTTCATCACCGTGTACCCGAACCAGGACAACAGTTGGCCGCCAAGCTCGTCGAACGTCAACTTCGTCGCCAACGAGACCGTGCCGAACCTGGTCACCGTGCCGATGGGCGACGGCATCCGCTTCCGCAACAGCAGCAGCGGCACCGTGCACCTGGTCGCCGACCTGCAGGGCTTCTACGGCCGGCAGGGCTCCGGCTTCAAGCCGCTCAGCCCGGTGCGGGTGCTGGACACCCGGGCGTCGACGCCGCTGGCCGGGAACGCCGACCGGCAGCTGGACTTCGCCGGCCGGCTTCCGGCCGACGCGACGGCGGCGATCCTGAACGTGACGGTCACCAAGCCGACCGCGGCCGGCGTGCTGAAGGTCTACCCGAACGGCTCGCCGGTGCCGGTGGCCTCGAACCTCAACTTCGTGGCCGGGCAGACGATCCCCAACCTGGTGATCGTGCCGGTGGTCGCCGGCAAGGTGATGATCCGCAACGCCAGCTCCGGCACCACCCACGTGGTCGCCGATCTGGCCGGCTACTTCGGCTCCGCCGTGTCGGGCGCCCACCAGACCTACGTGCCGTACGGGCCGATGCGGATCGCCGACACCCGGGACGACTCCGGCTGGATCAAGGTGGTCTCCGGGCAGCTGAGCCGGTACCAGAAGGCGCCATTCGCGGTGAAGAGCGAAACGGGCTGTTCCGGCGAGTGCCCCCGGCCGACCGCTGCCGTGCTGAACCTGACCGTCACCGCCCCGACGGCCGCGGGCGTGCTGACCGCGTACCCGGCGGACGAGGCGGCGCCGACGGCGTCGAACGTCAACTTCGTCGCCGGCGAGACGGCGTCCAACCTGGCCGTGGTCAAGGTCGGCGCCAACGGCCAGATCGCGGCGTTCAACAACAGCAGCGGCTACACCCACGCCATCGTCGACCAGTCGGGGTACTTCATCGCCCCGGCCTGACGGTCACCGCCGGTCCGCAGCGGCCGCGCCCCGGGTCTCCGCGACCGGGACGCGGCCGCTGCGCCGTTCTCCGGCCCGGTCAGGGGCTGGCGGCGAGGAAGACGAACGCGGCCAGCAGCACCAGGTGCACCCCGCCCTGCAGCACGGTCGCCCGACCGGGGACGACGGTGAGCACCCCGGTCACCGCGGTCAGCGCCAACAGGGCCAACTGGGTGCCGCCGAGGCCGAGCAGCAGCGGTCCCTCCAGCCAGATCGAGGCGAGGGCGATCGCCGGGAGACGGTGCCGAACCAGGTCACCGTGCCGGTGATCAACGGGTCCGTCTCGTTCCACCACACCGGCCAGGGCACCGTCCACCTGGTCGCCGACCTCCAGGGCTTCTACGCGGAATCCGGGTCCGGCTTCGCCCCGGTGTCGCCGGTGCGGGTGCTCGACACCCGCGAAGGCGCCGCCGTCCCGCTCCCGGCCAACGGCACCCGCCCGCTCGACCTGTCCGGCCGGCTGCCCGCCGGCGCGACGGCCGCCGTCCTCAACGTGACGGTGACCAGGCCGACGGCGAACGGCGTGCTGAAGGTCTTCCCGTCCGGCTCGGCGGTGCCCACCGCGTCGAACCTGAACTTCGTCACCGGGCAGACCATCCCCAACCTGGTCACCGTGCCGGTTGTGAACGGCCGGGTCAGCATCCACAACCAGAACTCCGGCACCACCCACGTCGTCGCCGACCTGGCCGGCTGGTTCAGCCCGGACGCCACCCAGACCTTCGTGCCGATCAACCCGACCCGGATCCTGGACACCCGGAACGGCACCGGGCTCCCCGATCGCGGCTCCGTGCCGCTCGCCGCCCGCGAGACCGTACGGTTCCAGCCGTTCCTCTCCGGGGAAAACTGCCTGCCGGCCTGCCCGGCCCCGACCGCGCTGGTGGGCAACGTGACGGTGGCCGGCCCGACCGCGTCCGGCGTGCTGATCGCGTACCCGGGCGGCACGCAGCGACCCACCGCCTCGAACGTCAACTTCGTCACGGGCGAGACCGCCTCGAACGCCGCGGTGGTCGCGGTCGGCTCCGGCATCGAGCTGTACAACAGCAGCGCCGGCACGACCCACGCCATCGTGGACCAGTCCGGGTACTTCATCGGCCCGGCCTCCTGATCGGACCGGCACCGGCACCACGCACGTGGTCGCCGACCTGGCCGGCTTCTACGGATCGGCGGCCTCCGGCGCCACCGACGGCTAGTGCCGCTCGGGCCGCAGCGCATCGTCGACACCCGGCAGTCCATCGGCCTGGAGGGCCGGACGTCCACCGGCCAGCTCAACCCGGCCGAGCAGGTCGCCCTCGTGCCCGCGTCCCAGCGGACCGGCTGCCCCGGCGGCCGCCCGGCCGCCACCGCCGCCGTGCTCGCTACTTCATCGCGCCCGCGTCCTGACGTACGGCCGGCGCCGGCGACCCCCCGTGACCAGCGGGATGTCGCCGGCTCCGGCATTTTCCGGTTCAGCCGTCCGACGGTGGGTAGGGATTCCGGTGGACGAGAAACGCTGCTCCCTCCCGCGTGGAGGGAGGTCGACCGGAACGAGGAGGATGCCATGACCACCGTGGTCGAGAAGTCGATCGAAGTCGACGTCCCGGTCAGCACCGCCTACAACCAGTGGACGCAGTTCGAGGAGTTCCCCCGCTTCATGGGCGGCGTGCAGGAGGTGCGCCAGCTCGACGACCAGCGGATGCACTGGGTCGCCCAGATCGCCGGCGTCAAGCGCGAGTGGGACGCCCGGGTCCTGGAGCAGGTGCCGGACCAGAAGGTCGCCTGGGCGGCGACCGAGGGCGCGACCAACGCTGGCGCGGTCTACTTCCAGCCGGTGGGCGCGGGCCGCACGATGGTCCGGCTGCACCTGGAGTACGAGCCGGAGGGGCTGGTCGAGAAGGCCGGCGACAAGCTGAACGTCGTCGAGAAGCAGGCCGAGTCCGACCTGGAGAAGTTCAAGAGCTTCATCGAGTCCCGGGGCGCCGAGACCGGCGCCTGGCGCGGCTCGGTCGGCGAGGGGCTCGGCGTGGGCACGCCGGGCGTCGCGCACGCG
>NZ_JAEVHN010000332.1:0-6655 GCF_016803375.1 Micromonospora sp. 4G55 | reverse complement strand
CCGACGCTGCGACCCGCTGTTCTGGTCCATCCGCCGGCGCCGTCACCAAGCCCGAGCCAAGACCAGCCACTACGCCCGACAAGCCCTCATCGAACCGTGATCACGATCCCCGGCTGGAGTACTAGCTGCCTGATCCACCTGCAAATCCGCAGCTCCCAGCCTGAAACAGAGTTTTTGGCACCGTACAGGGCCGTCAGGGTTGCTGGGCGGTGACTGGTTCGATGTGGTGCCGGCGTGCCAGTACGACGATGGCCAGGACCGCCATGGTGACGATGGCCAGGAGTGAGAGGAGGTGGGGCTTGCCCGGGATTACCTGGGCTGAGATGAGGGAGAAGTCCCACATTCCGTGGATGATGGCCGGCACGGTGATGCCGCCGGAGCGGCGTCGGATGAGGTAGAGGAAGTAGCCGGCGACCATGGTGGTCAGTACCTGGGCGAAGGCTACGGCACCTACGGTGAGCAGGTTGGTGGCGTGGGCGAGGGCGAAGATGACCGTGGACCACAGGGCGACCTTTCCTTCGGTGAACCCGGTGGAGCGGAACACGGTCACCCCGAGCCCACGGAATATCAGTTCCTCGCTGGCGCCGATCAGCAGTGCGGAGAGCAGGAGTGTCAGGGCGAAGGTGGCGCCCTTGGTGGCGAGGGCGCCGTAGTCGGTCACGATGAGAGCGCAGGTCGCCATGCCGATGGGCACGACCACGACCCAGCGCTGGACCGGATGGTTATCCCGCAGGACCGGCGGCCACCAGCGAAGCCAGGAGATGGCCGCGATCACCAGCACGACGGAGACCGCCTCCGGAACCGTGATGCTGCGCCACATCTCGTTCAGCGTTCTGGGCGCGGCGTACCTCGTTTCCAGGCCACTGGTCAGGGTCAGTGCCAGCCCGTGGAGCACGACCAGGTAGGCGACGACCATGCCGACGAACGCGACCACGGATAGGCGTCGGCTGTCCGCCGGCAGGAGGTGCCGCGAGTTCGACGGCGGCGTCATGCCACCCTCTGTTCCTTCACCCGAGTCAGGTCCACGCCTCGCCGCCGTATCACGGCGCCGGCTACCCCGCTTCGGCCGAATCATTCCGGCCTGTACCGTGCCAAAACTCGGTTTAAGGCTGTGTGCTGGAGATTTGCCTGGCGGATCAAGCGGCTCGACGATATTCGTTGATGACGCCGCCCAGGACGCGGCGTCGCCGGGTTGGCTTGTCGATCGCGACGATCGCGTCGGGGTCGTAGTCGGGTGGATGCTGCTCCAGGCTCTGGTGTGGCCGGTGCCGGACGAAGTGGTCCTCGTAGTCGCGCAGCACGGTGCGGGCGTGCTGTTCGTTTGTAGATAAGGACCCGGTCGGTGCACTCGGCCCGGACGCTGCGCACGAAGCGTTCCGCGTACGCGTTCGTCCGAGGCGTGCGTGGTGGTGTCTTCCCTTCACCATCGAACGGCCCGCCGAACTCAGAGCCGAGGTGCGCGCCCTGGCCGCCCGCCTACTCACCCACGCAGACGCAGGCGAGTAGACCGCCACAGCGGCCCGTCGACGTTGGTACTCCGGCAAGCATGAAACATCCGCTCTTGCCGCCGACCGTGCGCGTGGTGTCTCAGCACGCCGGTCACGCTGAGTAAACGTCAGCCTCGATGCTGTTCCTTAAAGACGTGCCGAGGCGAAGCGCCAAGGCACCGGGCGACGCCACGTCGCGCGCCGGGGTCGGGGGAGCACGTGGGGAGCAGCCGTGTGCACTGAACGGCGTTGAACTGCATCCAACAGCACGCAACGGCGCTCAACTGCACCTGCCCCCACCTGCGGCTTCTCATTACCGCAGGTCAGAGCCGGTGCAGCGTCCTGCTTCACACGGAGTGCTCAGCCATTTTGAGCAGCAGTCGACGACGCTCTATGTCGCCTGGTAGGGAGTATGCGCTGGTCAGGGCGGTAAGGGGCCGCTCGATGGCTTGGCCTTGCAGGTGGGCGCAGATTGGGTGCAGCTCGGCGAAGTGGTCACTTCGTCCGAAGTGCTCAACGAAGCCGGACAAGGGGAAGCGCTCTGACCTGCGGTGATGTGGTCGAGCGAGTTGGCGTGACCTCCCAGAGAACACCGAAGTGGTCAGGCTTCGCTGCTCCGCTTGGCCGGTGCCGCCCTGTCGTGTGGAGCTGGCTCGCGCCGGCCAAGTGCCCCGAATCGCATTGATGTATGGCTCTGGGTTCTGCCGTGTTGGCGTCGGTATCGGTCCCGCAAGTGACTGGGATCCCAGTGGCAACGTCCTGACCAGCGACTCCTGCTCGGTGAGCTCTTCGTGCGTGCCCGAAGGCGTCTACCTTCTCGGGTTATCGCTGGTCAGCCAGCGATGTCCTAAACGGCTCCCCTCTGTGTCAAGAGGCCGCGGCGAGGAGTCAGTGACTAGCTGAGGGAGGACTGGTGCGGGCGGCCGTGGACGTCCATGGACCGACGCGGACGGCTGCCGCAGCTACAAGTACGTGGCAACCGCCCCAACCTGGCACATGTCGGCGTCGGCCTCGGCGGCGAACGCCGGAACCGCGCCGCCGAACACCTGCTCGGACCAACACCACCGACCGGCGACGACCGCTTCGCCGCGACCCACAATCTCCTGCACATTCCTGTAAGCTCGCGCGGCCGACCACACCCGTGGGTCCCGTTTGCACCATTCCTGGTTGCACCTGCCCGCGGCCCTATACCCTCTGACGGCATGCGCCTCGCATGCCTCACCTCCGCTCAAGCGTCGAGCGCGGTCGGAGCGTGCATCGGCTTGCTGCCGCAGGCCGTGGTCCTCGTGTTCGCTGGCTGGGGGCCGACTGGCAATGACAACGTCGGCGAGTGGTACTTCACCCTTGCGTTCATGGGTGCCTGTCCAGCGCTCGTCAGCGTCTCGGTGGCCGTGGTGCTCGTGCGAACCAGACTGCGGGCTGTTGGCGTGGGGATGCTCGGCGCTGTCGGAACCGCGAGTCTTCTTTGGGCTGTTGGTGTGGCGGCTTATGGGCTCGGCGTTGTGCCGCCCGGCATGCTCGATGCTCCCCGCGTGCATTGAAGGCTTCTTGGACCGCCGCGCCTAGGCCGTGTTTCATAGCGAGGGCTGGCGGTTGGCCCTGGTCAGGGTCGTGGGCGTGTCGGTGATCGATACGCAGTGAGGTCTCCGGTAGATGGTTCAGCGACCAAGCAGAACCTGAAACCGGAGACCTCGTGGCCACCATACCGGTGACGAGGCGGCACGACCTGACCGACGCTCAGTGGGCGGCGCTGGAACCGCTGCTGCCCAGGGGCAAGAAGCCAGGACGACCGCCGAAGTGGAGCAAGCGGCAGCTCATCGACGGCATCCGGTGGCGGGTGCGGGTGGGCTCACCCTGGCGGGACGTACCAGATTGCTACGGGCCCTGGCAGACGGTCTACGGGTTGTTCCGCCGCTGGCAGCGTGCGGGAGTCTGGCAGCGGATCGTCACCGGACTGCAGACCCGCGCCGACGCTGCTGGCCTGATCACCTGGGACGTCAGCGTCGACTCCACCATCGCTCGGGCGCATCAGCATGCCGCCGGCGCCCGCACCCAACCCGAGCGGCAGAAGGAACCACCCGGCGGGGGTCGAAGACGAGCCGGCTGATCACGCCCTGGGTCGATCGCGCGGTGGCTGGACCACCAAGCTGCACCTGGCCTGCGAGCAGGGCCGCAAACCCTTGGCGATGCTGGTGACCGGCGGGCAGCGCGGCGACAGCCCGCAGTTCACCCGGGTCCTGGCCCGCATCCGAGTCCCCAGGCCCGACGGCGGCCGACCCCGCACCCGACCCGACCGTGTCCTGGCGGACAAGGCATACAGCTCCCGCGCCAACCGAGGCGAGCTACGCCGGCGCGGCATCCCGGCCACCATCCCCATCAAGATCGACCAAGCCGCCAGCCGGCGTAGGAAGGGCGCCAAGGGCGGCCGACCACCGACCTTCGACCCCACCACCTACCGCCAGCGTCACGCCGTCGAGTGCGGCATCAACCAGCTCAAACGCCACCGAGCCGTGGCCACCCGGTACGACAAGCTCGCCGTGCGCTACCAGGCCACCCTCCACGTCGTCGCGATACAACGAATGGCTCTGACCCGAACTATGAAACCCGGCCTAGTCGGTACCGAGTCAGCGTGGCGGACAGTTGATGCGCCACACCTTCTGCTACGCCGTAAGGACCGTTCGTAGGTCGTGGACGGCGTCGAAGGCTGGGTTAACGTTCCCGGCGGCGTCCTGCCATAGGTCGTGCCATTCGGAGTCCTCGGCCATGATCCGGTCGAGGGCTCGTACTGCCAGCGCCGCCGAGTCGCTGGGTAGATCGAGCCGGCCACCGTCGCGCAGGAAGTCCGGTGCGTACGGTGAGGTGATCGGCTGGCCGCCGGGCTGCTGCGCGGCCACGATCGCGGCGGCGGCGATCGCCTCACAGGCGATGTCGGCGTCGAGGTACGCCCTCCKCGCGCGGCCCGACTCAGCGCCTCGCGGACCAGCCACGGGCGCTTGGCCGCGTCGGCGTCGTCGAGGTCACCACACCAGTCAGCGGCGGTGTCGTTGTCGAACGGGCCGCTGTCCCATGTCCCCACCGTGCCCCCAAGTCGATTGCGCGGCATCCTCGCACCGGCCACCGACATAACTCGACCGGATACCAGGGCGGCTATCGTGCCCGGATGGCGATTGACGGGGCAGGCAGCGGCGGCCGGCGACGGCAGCGGGCGAGCTCGACGCGTCTGCGCGCGTTTCAGTCGGGCGGCTATCCGCTGGCACGGGTCATTCAAGCGACGTGCGCCCGCTGCGGCGCGCCTCGAAGGGGGATGCCCGGCGGTAGGCACGGGTGCTTCTATGGACGGCATGACCATGACCGACGGTCGGCCAACTGCGAAGCAGGTTGCTGGGATGGGCGTCTGGTCCCTGATCTTCGGCTTCGGTGACCTCCTGATTCAGCATTGGACCGATGGCCATCATCCGTTTCAAGGGAAGCTCACTTCGTGGGGGCTCGGCGAGGTCTTCTCGATGATGGGTGTAGCGCTTCTCTGCTGGGCCGTGCGGCTGCGTCAACAGCAAGGCTGACAGCAATTGACCGGCACGAGGACGACCACGGCCGGCGTCGCACGGACGGTTTGCCGAGGCGGCAATGCGCCTGGCACGCAGGCAGACGAAGCGTCCAGAACTCACCAGCGAGGGGCGGGAAATTGCCCTAGGCGGTGTCTTCAAAGGATCTTGGTGTCGGATGATGTAGCGCGTGGGTCGTCGCTACGAGTTGTCTGACGTCGAGTGGGATGCGCTGTCGAGGTATCTGCCCTCGGCGGTGACGGGTGGTCGGCCGCGTGTCGATGATCGGCGGGTGCTCAACGGGATCGTGTGGAAGATCCGGGCCGGGGCGGCGTGGCGGGACGTGCCGGCCCGGTACGGTTCCTGGCAGTCGATCTATACCCGTTTCCGCAGGTGGGCCCTGGACGGCACGTTCGCCCGGATGCTCGCCGGGGTGCAGGCCGACGCGGACGCGGCCGGGGACATCGACTGGCTGGTGTCGGTGGACTCCACGATCGTGCGGGCACATCAACATGCCGCTGGCGCTAAAGGGGGCGCCGAGAAACGGACGAACCACAAGATCACGCCCTCGGTCGATCTCGAGGTGGACTGACCACCAAGATCCACCTTGCCTGCGACGGCGCCGGCCGCACTCTCGCCTTCGTTCTCTCCGGCGGCAACGTCAACGACTGCAGCCGCTTCACCCACGTCATGGCGGCGATCCGTGTCGGGCGGCCGGGACCTGGCCGGCCTCGGGTCCGCCCGGATCACGTCATCGCCGACAAGGGCTACAGCTCCAGGGCCATCCGTGCTGACCTGCGTCGACGCGGCATCGGGCACACGATTCCCGAACGCGCTGACCAGCAGGCCAACCGCCGCCGACGGGGCAGTCGCGGCGGCCGGCCACCGGTGTTCGACAGGCAGCTCTACAAGCGCCGCAACGTCGTCGAACGCTGCTTCAACCGACTCAAGCAGTGCCGCAGCGTCGCCACCCGATACGACAAGACCGCCACCTCGTACCAGGCCACGGTCACCATCGCCGCGCTACTGCAATGGTTGTGACCCTTTGAAGACAGGCCCTAGCTTGATCTTTAACCTGTGCGGCGTGGACGGGGATTGACGGACTTCGTCTTCTTTGCGGCTGTTGTGTTGGCGGTCGTGGTGGTCGCGGTGTGGACGTCGTAGCGCGGGGTGGGGTGGGTGTTGCGGCGTCCGGGTGGCCGCCCTGGTCCTGGCCGGGAGGGTTTGGGTGCACCGGCCGGGCAGGCGGCCTTCGCGCGCAGGTGCCGAAACCCTCGGCGGACGCGGGCGGGTGAGAGACGCTGCGGTGGTGCGGGTTTCTCCCAGGGGCGACGCAGGTAGGTCGGTGGCGAGGGCGCGGGCGAGACGGAGCTGGGTGTAGGCGGCGAGGATCATCCAGGTCCAGCGGTCGGCTGCTTGTGGGGTGCGGATCTTGGGGCAGGTCCAGCCGAGGGTCTGTTTGAACAGGCGGAACGTGTGTTCGATGTCGAAGCGGCGCAGGAACGTCTGCCAGAGCCGGTCGACGTCGTCGCTGGTGGCGTCGGTGCCGGACCACCACAGCCACACCGGCTTCGGGGTCGCGCCGCTGGGCAGGTGCCCAACCTCAAAACGAATGACTGTTCCCTC